>JAXDCU010000587.1:0-7043 GCA_034677645.1 Verrucomicrobiia bacterium | reverse complement strand
GGGTGACCGTTGGATGGAGGTTGAGTTACAATCCCGTGACGTTTAGTTTCGTACCGTTGACTGGCAAATCGCGAAGGGACAATCTACGACCTTGTCACGTTGAACGGTGCCGAGACGCACGATCTCTTTCGATGCACTCCATACCAGAATTGAATGACAGCCGGCTCTACGACCTCCTCGAAGCCGGGGCTGAACAAGCCCGATCAAGCGTTCGTCTCCTGGGCCGTCTGATCGCGGACCGCGGCAAGACGCCTGAGGGCCTGACTGAATCGGTGGAAAGGAGCGCGAAGATTGCCGATGATATCCGGGTTCATCTGCTAGACGCGATTGTAACGAGTTTGCCCAAGTCGGATATCGAGACACTGTCACGAACGACCGCTGCGATCCCAGTAATCGCCCAGCGGTTTGCCCAGCGTTATGGACTGGCCGCCGACATTCCGGATAACGTCTCTTTCGCTCCGGCCTTGGACTGGATTGAGGAACTCGGTGAGATCATGCTCGACACCGTCCGGCAACTGCGCGGATTCGAGAGCCTCGATCGGATCAAGGAGCTGTATCAGAGACTTGAAAAAGTCGCTGACCGCGCCGAGGCGCTGGTCCAGGAGAGTGTCAACCATGCGTACGAAGACCCGGCGAAGCCGCTGGATGTCATGAAGGTGAGAGATTTGGGCGACCAACTTGTTGAGATCATCGAGCGATGCAGTGAGGCTGGAGGTCTCATGAACAGTATCTCTCTGAGGTTCCTTTGAGCCAGAGAGGCTAGCAAGCTGGGCACAGGGGAAAATGGTCGCCAAGCACCGGCTTATCGCCTAGAACCCACGCAGACGAGTGAGTGCGCCGATACATCTTGAGAAGTCGCTCCAGCGCGGCATCGACCTCATCCGAGGCAAGGTCATCGAGATGGCCGAGCTGGGCGAGCACGCCTTGGCGGCGAGCCTCCAGGCGCTGACCGAGAGAGACCGGGAATTGGCCTACACAGTGATCCTGCGCGACCAGTACATCGATGGGCTTGAGACTGAACTCGACAGGTTGTGTCTTGAATTCCTCGTGCGTCAGCAACCGGTGGCCGGTCCCCTGCGCTTTGTTTTCACCACGATCAAAATCAACAAGGAACTCGAGCGGATCGGCGATTACGCCGAAAGCGTGGCACGGCAGGCGTTAATCGTGAGCGCTCTGGAGCCTCAACCGCCTTATGCCGGGTTTATCGAACTCGGCAATCTGTCGATCCACATGTTCCACGACGCGGTTCAGGCTTTCGTGAATCAAGACGCGGACCTCGCTCTCCGGACCATGCCGATCGAAGAGCGCGCTAATGCACTTCGGAACGGCATCAACGCCGACCTGACCGGACTCCACCAGGCGGGGCAGCTCCCGGAAGAGGCCTTGACACCCTTGATGACGACTGCCAGGCGTTTCGAGCGTGTTGCGGATCAGAGCAAGAACCTCTGCGAAGAGGTGCTCTACATGTGCACCGGAGAATTCATAAAACACCCGGGAGCAGAAGTGTTCCGCATTCTGTTCGTTGATGGCGATAACTCCTGCTTGAGCCAAATGGCCGAAGGGATCGGCAACGCGCTAGGCATACCGCGGTTTGTTTTCAGCAGCGCGGGAATCAGCCCAGGACCCGTGGACGCGAGGCTCGGCGATTTCATGGCACGCAAAGGTATTAGTATCTCGCACCAGACCAGCAAGACACGAGAGCAGGTGCCCCACTGCGATCACTACCATGTCGTTATCGCTTTGTGTGAGGAGGCTCGGAAGATTTTCCCCCCTCCTCCGACAAAGACGGTTTGCCTGGCCTGGCCGACGGCTAATCCCGCGCTTGCAGAGGGCAGTTCGGAATCTGTCCTGGCCGCCTACGAATCGGCCTACCGCTTTGTGGACAGTCACATTCGAGAGCTGGTGGAGGCCGTTCGCAAAGACCCCAAAAAGCCAAAGACCCCATGAGAGAAACAACTAGCATCCGTTCTGTTCACGGCTGCACCCGGTGCGCCGCGGCGGCCATTGTGCTTGGCCTGTTGGCCGCCGGTTGTGGACCCGGCGGCTCAGGTCCGGGAGGCACGCGCACCGCGGGGAGTCCTATCGAGATTCGAGTCAAAGGCTCCGATACGATGATTCAACTGGCGACCGCCTGGGCGGAGGCCTATCGAGAGGTGAAGCCGAACGTGTTTGTTAGTGCCAGCGGCGGTGGAAGCGGGACGGGCTTTGCGGCACTGCAAAACAACAATACGGACATATGCATGGCCTCGCGCGAATTGAAGCTGGAAGAAGGCGACCGGGTGAAGGCAGCGACTGGCAAGGACGCCAAGGAGATCACGGTTGCGGTTGACGCCTTGGCTGTGTATGCGCATCCATCCAACCCAATCGACGGACTCGCCATTGAAGAGTTGCGGGAGATATGGGCTGAAAGAGGGACTATCACCACGTGGGAGCAGATCGATCGGGCGTTCAAAGGCCGGATTGTGCTGTTCGGTCGACAGAACAGCTCGGGCACCTATGACTATTTTCGAGAGCATGTCTGTGGAAAGACCGCGGACGGCAAGCAGCGCGAGTTCCGAGGCGGGATCAGCGAAATGAACGGGTCCGCCGAAGTGGTCGAGAACGTGGCTCGGACGCCGGCCGGTCTTGGCTACAGCGGCATGGGATATAAGACCTCAGCGGTCAAATGGCTGAGGATTTCCGACAAAAAGGGCGAACTTGGGATCGAGCCGTGCGTTGACATGGCACGAATCGGAAAGTATCCCGTGTCCCGCAAACTCCACATGTACACGGCCGGCGAACCGCGGGGCGAAGTCAAGGCCTTCATCGACTGGGTGCTTTCGCCGGCCGGCCAGGCACTCGTGTCGAAAGAGGGTTTTGTCCCCGTGCAATAGCCTCTCAGAGCTGGCGCACCCCGAGACTCGCAAGTCCGATCAATGTGGGTGTGGTTGCATGTAACTCGATTAAGACTCCCCATGGCAGACAATCAATACTCGAAGCCGCGACGGAGCTTTAACCTGCTCGACAAGATCGAAAGACCTACCGAGTGGTTAGTCTACCTCTGTGGCTGGAGTGGTATCCTGGCGGTCACCGCGATCTTCCTTTTCATCTTCAAGGAAGCCGCGCCGATGGTGCCGCGACTGGATTGGGTCCAGTTCTTCACCAGTTCGCGCTGGATTCCGGCGCCGGGCGGCGACAATCCGCCCAGCTTCGGTGCGCTTGCGCTGATAGCCGGCACTCTTTCGACAACGGGTCTGGCGTTGATCGTTGCGGTGCCTGTGGGACTGGGAGCCGCAGTATACATTTCGGAGTTTGCGCAAGGCAAAGTCAAAGAGACTCTGAAGGTGCTCATTGAAATGCTGGCGGCGATTCCCTCCATAGTTTGGGGCTTCATCGGATTGATGGTGTTGGGGCCCATCATTCAGAACATCTTTAGCGCTGAACCGGGCAGTTGGTGGGGGAGAGCCATGGTCTTTTTGCATTTGGCAAGTTTTGAAACAGGCGCCGCCCAGGGGACAAACCTGCTCACCGGCGGCATTGTCTTGGCTTTGATGAGCGTTCCCCTGATCGTGTCACTCTCGGAAGATGCTTTGCGGGCGGTGCCGGACTCGTTCCGCGAGGCGGCATTGGCGCTTGGCGCCAATCGCTGGGAGACGGTGCGCCGAGTGCTTTTCCCCGCCGCGCGCAATGGATTGCTGGCGGCATGTCTGCTCGGCATGGGGCGCGCAATCGGGGAGACAATGGCGGTGCTGCTCGCCGCTGGGCACAGCAACCGAATCCCGACTGTTCTCACCGATCCGGTCCGTACCATGACCGCCACAATCGCGGCTGAAATGGGCGAGGCGGTCCACGGTAGCGATCATTATCGGGTACTGTTCATTCTCGGCATCGTCCTGTTCGTCATCACGTGCGGCATAAACGTGGCTTCCGACCTCATCATCAAGGGCGTGAAGAATCAGACACAAGCATGAGTGCGGTTGCCGCATCGGTAACGCCCGGTGAGAATCCATTCGCGCCAAGCGAATTCGAGCGCCGCAAGGCTAGCTGGGCCAGGCGCAAGCAGTGGCTGTTGCTCGTCTGCTGCCTGATGCTGGTCATCCCGGTCGTCGCGATTCTGGTTTACATTTTTGTTCGTGCGGCACCGATCCTCGGACCTGACTATCTCTGGCTGAATCCGGCGAACAAAGGCAAGGAAGGCGGCCTGTGGTCGCCGCTGATCGGGACATTCTATCTTGTTGTGGGGTCGCTTGCGGTTGTTGCGCCTGTGGGCGTGCTTGCCGCAATTTACCTCAACGAGTATGCGCGTGAGGGCTGGTTCAAGCGCATGGTAAGCATCACCGTGACGACGCTGGCTGGCGTGCCCAGCATAGTGCACGCGCTGTTTGGATTGGGCGCGTTTGTGCTTGGCATGCTCCCGGCAATCAATCGTGTGCTTGCTGACCCTGACAATCCCGTCACACGCTGGCAGGCGGGACTGCTCACGGCATCTCTGACCATCGCCGTGATGACTTTGCCGGTGATCATTACGGCGTCTCGGGAAGCCCTGAGCGCCGTGCCGCACGCTTTCCGTGAAGCGTGCTGGAACCTGGGGGCCACTCGGTGGCAGACTATCCGGACCATCGTCCTCCCCAACTCGTTCGGCGGCATCTTAACCGGCGTGATACTGGAAATCTGCCGCGCCGCCGGTGAGACAGCGCCGATTCTCTTCACGGGCGCGACGTTTTTCAAATTCGTGGCTGATCAAGGGTGGGGCAAGTATTTCCCATTTCACATCGGAGAACCGTTCATGGCGATGTCGATGCATCTGCACGTGATATCGAGCCAGATTTCGCAGATGCCCGAGGTGATGAAGTTCGGCTGCGCCGCGGTTTTGATTGGGTTGATTCTGTTCGTTAACAGTTTTGCGATCGTGCTCCGCATTTGGCTGCGTAGCCGCAAGAGGTGGTAGCCAGCCATGGGCGATCCGGATGTTCACATGGAGTTTCGCGGCGTCTCGGCGTATTACGGCGCGCGCCAGGTGCTGCGGGACGTGAGCTTTGGCGTGCCACGCAACACGATCTTCGGGGTGATCGGGCCAGCCAACTCCGGCAAGACAACGCTTCTTAAGGCGATGAACCGCACGCTTGAATTGACCGGAAATGGGCGCATCACCGGACAAGTGCTTCTGAACGGGTGTGACGTCGCGGCCACGCGCGATCCGACTGCATTGCGCCGTCGGATCGGCATGGTCTTCCCGCTACCAGTGGGCTTGCCTCTCACCGTCTACGAGAACGTAGCCTACGCCCCTCGACGTATGGGTATTGCTGGGAAGAATCGGTTGGACGAGATAGTGGAGCGCTCGCTGCGTCGGGCTGTGCTTTGGGATGAAGTCAAGGACCGGTTGAACATGCTTGGGACGCGACTTTCGGGCGGGCAGCAACAGCGTCTCACACTGGCCCGAGCACTTTCGCTTTCGCCGGAGGTTCTGTGCCTGGACGAGTTCAGCATTGCGATCGATCCTGTCACGACCATGCGGATCGAGGAAGTGCTCAAGGAACTGAAGCGGACCATCACCATCGTTCTGGTCACCAATCTGCTCCAACAGGCTCGTCGTCTGGCGGATGACACGCTTTTCCTCTGGCAGGGCGCGGTGGTCGAACTTAGTCCGACCGAGGTGGTGTTTGGTGACAAGCCCAAGGACCAACGCACTCTCGACTACGTCAGCGGCATTTTTGGATAATGACCGATCCGGCCTACAGCATCACAACGCGCGGTCTCAACCTCTGGTATGAGAAGTTCCAGGCGTTGCTCAATGTGTCCGTCAACATTCGTCAGGGCATCATCACTTCGCTGATAGGGCCGTCCGGCTGCGGCAAGACGACGCTGCTGCGCTGTTTCAACAGGATTAACGAGCGGTATCCCGAGGTCACGACCGTTGGCGAGATTAGGATTCTCGGGAAGAACATCTACGATCCTGATGTCTCTCTGATCGAACTGCGCAAGTCGGTTGGCATGGTGTTCCAGCGGCCGAATCCATTGCCAGTTTCAGTCTATGAAAACGTCGTGTTCGGCCTTCGCCTTCACACTGAGAGCAAGACGCTCAAACGCGACGCGCTCGACGCGGCGGTGGAGCAGGCATTGACTGAGGTGGGCCTCTGGAACGACTTTAAAGACAGGCTTGGCGCCAAGGCCACGAACCTACAGCTCGAGCAACAGCAAAAGCTCTGCATCGCGCGCCTTTTGCCCCTCAAGCCGCGTGTCATCCTCATGGACGAGCCGTGCTCCGCGCTTGACGTCGAAGGCACGCGGGCAATCGAAGAGTTGATGTTCGGGCTCAAAGGTCGCTACAGCATCGTCATAGTCACGCACAACATGGCCCAGGCACGCCGCGCAAGTGACGAGTGCATATTCATGCTCCTGGGCGAACTGATCGAACATACCCGCACTGAAGACCTCTTCCTGGCGCCGAAACATCCCAGGACCGCTGAATACATTGAAGGCCGGTACGGGTGAGCTTGGCAGCGCTCAGTGAGAATGATTCGCGGGTTTCTCGCGTCGCAATTTCGCTTGCGAACCGGCAGGAAGCCAACGATCTTGAGATCAAGATGACAAGAGAACAGGTTGCAACCGCGATTCGAGAAGGAATCCCCTTTGTCATTCGGATGGCCGACGGCGAGAAATACGAGGTGTTTGAGCGGAATCGCGTCGCTCTCGGCAAGACAGCGGTTATCGTTGTCGGAGAGGAAGACATGCCACATGTCTTGCCGCTGCTGACGATGACCGGTATCAGCTATCTAAAGCAGGAGCAGGGGTAGAGAAGCGCCAACAAAACCTTTATTGCCAGTCCAATGCGGTTTGTCAGCGACCGTGTGCAAGGAGGACGGCCAAAGCTGGCAGCGCTCAGTGTCCGGATTCAACCGGGATCACCTCGACGGCCTGGATCATTGCTTCATGGCCAGGGGTGGAAGTGAAGCGCAGTTCGACGATGCCGTGCAGGGGCCGGACACCCGGGAACTCACGCACGTAGGCCTTGAACGTCCCAACCTTCTCGCGGACGTTCAGGTTCTCGATGACCTTCACGCCAT
>JAXDCU010000586.1:0-5200 GCA_034677645.1 Verrucomicrobiia bacterium | reverse complement strand
TCATACTGCGCGCTGGCGATGAACTTGGCGCTTGCGATTGGGGCCTTGGCGGCTCGGTGTGTGTGGCGGGCGCACTTGGCGCCGATCTCGCAGAATCGGAGGTGCGCGGACGGCTGGCTTGGGGTGTGGCCGGTCTGCTGACTGGTTGTTGCGGAGTGGATGGCCGGGCAACCGAGGTTGCGGCGCCGTCGCTCGCACGGCTGGGCGCAACCACACCAGGTACGGTCGTTGTGGATGGCCGCTGTGCCTTGCTCGACTGTCTCTGTTGTGCCGTGCTGGGTTGTCTCTGGTCAGTGCGGACGGGACGTGACTGTGCCTCAGCCGTGCGACTCCTCGACGAACTGGGGCGCGCATCCGATGCGACATTGCCCGTTTGAGTTTTTGCCGGCGCAACAGAGGTCGGTCGAGTTGACGATACTTTGTCCGGAGCGGACGACTTTGAGCGGGATTCAGCGAAACCCGCCGATGCCGGCCTCGAACTCGCGGGCGCATCGCGGCGCATTTCCCGGTCTCGTCCGACGGTTGTCGCCTTGGGCGCGGGCGCATTTGGCGCGGCCTTCGGACGGTACACGGCGAGACTTGATCCGCCGCGTTCCAACCGGCCAGCACGCTTCATTCCGTCAGGCGCGGAACTGACATCGTGCAACGGGACCTTGCGGATTTCGCGGTGCGTCGCGGACGAGAAGCGGTGGACTGGGACACCGCGATTGACAACAGTGTTGTTGTTGCCGACAGCGAAGTCGTTGATGACTCTGGACTGGCCGAAGATGTGCGGTGCTTCGTGTCTCGGCGGTCGGTAATGGTGCGGCCTGCGGTCACTGAAGTGGTGATAGTCCACGAATGTGTAGCAATCCCATCCCAGACCGAAACCAAACCCGACATCGACACGGCCACCATGGTATGTGAGTCCAAGCCCGGCGGACCAACCGCAGTGAGGAGGCAGCGGAGCCCAACCACAGTAAGCGTCGGTGTACCGCCATGTCACCCAGGCGGGTGACCAGTCATACCCAGGCATCCAAACCCAACCACAACGCGCGTGCCGATGCCAACGCCCGTAGTGAAACGGCGCCCATCCCCACGAGTATGTCGAGTTCCAGTACCAGCCGTAGTCGGTGTAAAGCCAACTGCCGCCGTGGCAGTAGGGCTGCCATCCCGACACAACCACCGCGCATGTGGGCTGCCACACCCATCCGTACGGTGGCAAGTCCATCCACGTCCCGTACGGAGATAGAGCTGAGTAGTAATAGTTGTTAACCTGCGTTACAGGCTCAGTGTAAGGCTCACTGTAGACCGAGGCTACCGCCGCGGTTTCAGCAGGCGCGGTACTACTAACCGCCACTTCAGCCGCCGGCTGAGGCGGTGGTGGCGCCCCCTCAGCAGCGGGCGCGTCGGTGACTGGCGCCGTCGACAGCGTGGGCGCCACATTCGTCTGGTCGCCCACAACCGCGGCTTGCTCGCCTTCAGGACGCCCGTGGCGAACCATTTCGGTCAATACCTCCTCGGGAATGCCAATGTCCTTCAAATACACTATTTCGTCGGCACTCAGATCGAACGTGCCAGTCGAGTTCTTCACGTACGCTAGCAGGAGAGCATCGCCCACACCTTTCTGCGCCAGTTCGACAACCCCAGCGACACCCGGCGACAACTGGGGTGCCTGGACCGGCACCTTGGCGACCGGAGTGGTCGCCTCCACTTGGTTGGTCGCCGACAGAGTGTTATCCGTGGTTGCCACTACGGCTGGCTTGACACTCACCACCGTGCTTGAGTCGCCGCTGCAACCACCGGTGGCGGCAATGGCCGCACCGAGCATCAGGCCGCACAGAGTATGTGTGTTGCAGGTTTTCATTGTGTCTTTCGCTCGCATTCGGCTTTGGCCTTTGGGGTCGGGCTCTTCATCTACCGCCCGCGCGACCTCTGCCTGTCAACCCTATTGACAGCCCACCCGATCACCGTATTCATTGCATTGATCACCAGCCGCGCCTTCGTTCCATTGCAGGGTCGCTGCGCCGCTCTGCGCGAGGTTTGCTTTTCCTTTTCTCACGCGAAGGACGCGCGGCGTGCGCGCTTGATTGAGAGACAGGGACGCAAAGTCTTGGTTGCTCCGCCCGGCGCGCCGCCCATGATGCCCAAGCTTGTCAGAACGTTGCTGACCGACTCCCTCATGAACCGCATGGTGGGGACCGATTCCACTCGGTCCCTGATTTCGCACAGCAGATGGGGACGCGGTGGAACGCGTCCCTCCATCCGGTAAGGCAGAGCTGGACCTGCCTGCACCACGGTTGCGGCAGGCAGGCCTCCCGGGCCAGCCGTTTGCTCTTCCTGCCCGCGTAAACGCGGAACTCTGACTGACGACAGAGGCAGCCCGCCAGAGTTCCGCCTTTAGGCGGCTCGCATATTGACGTGCGGACAAGAGTATCTCGTGTCGATGCGCCTGTTCCTGTCCGCGTGCGCGAGACTCTGGCTGAAAGCGAAGCGGACACTCACGACGGTCTAAACCGTGTCGAGTGTCCGCTTCTGAAAGACCGGTCTTGCCTGATCGACTACACCCTGCGGCGAAGCAAGAGGAACGACAGACCGCCCAAGGCAAACAGAGCGACCGTGGACGGCTCGGGAATCAACGGGGCCACATCGGCAAACGTTGTGCCGACGCGGATTTCATCAAAGTACCCTTCAGCAGGAATGTTCTGGCTGGCAGGACTTGGATTACCGGCGAATGGACGAATCCGATCAAAGGCCAAGTCGATCCCGGTCATGCTGACGAGCGCCGAAGCGACAGCGGGCTCGACGGAAAGATCAGGATTGAGCCACATGTAACCCGTGTCCGCATTGGCTGCTCCGTGGTCGATCCGGACCAGGACGAAACTCTGCACATCAACCGGCACGGTTGTCCAGGTGGTAAGAGCGTTATTGACGCCCCCGCGCTCCACCAAGCCCCAGACGTCGGTGTCTGGCAAAGTGCCGCCAGAAGTGCGGGTGCCCTCGCCGAGCGCCAAGCGTTCTTGGCCGGACGATAAGGTTGAGTTGTAGAGCGAGAGATTAAGTGGCCTGACATAGGAGGCTGCGCTATCCACACCGTAGTTGGCACTCTTGGTCCCAGTCCGCTGGCCGATGAAGCTGAGCCAAGTCGTTGTTCCATCATCACCCCGCGGCGTCGCCAATGTGCGGAAGAACGACGCCGTCCCAGCCGTAGCGTCGCCCGCAACATACAGTGCGCCACCGGAAGTCGTGAGCGAGGAAAAGCCCAATCCTCCGGCTTGTATCGAGCTGATTCCCGGTGCTGTTGCTGAGGCCGGATACCATGCGTCGGAGAACCCGAAGCCTCCGTTCAAGCCACCCAGGGCAACACCTGTGTCATACTCAAAACCTTCATAGGCGATGAGGTCTGCGTGCACGGAAGGGACAATCCATGGTCCAAGCCCAATGCTGATCAGTACAAGCGAACGTGCCAGTAGTTTTTTCATAGCGGTTGGTTGTTCGATTACCTAGTGAACCCATGGCTATCAAATCCGCCGCGGAACAGCAAGAAAAAACTCACAAGAATGCAAAGCCTCAGTTGAATTCGGGAGGACGACACTCCTGTAGAGCCAGACCGCCCCGGGCCGGCCGTTCTGCTTTTCCTGGCGGTCTAGCCGTGTGAACTCAGCGCGGCATTGTCGCGCGGGGTGGGCCTTTGCTGCTCCGCGTCTTCACGGCTACGCGGCCTCGAGCGTCCATGGCTTGCGCATGGGACGCACTTTCCGGAGTCCGTTTGCGGTGTCGTCCCCGATGAATTCCTCCTTCACCGGGTCCCACTCGAGTTTGCGGCCGACCTTGATGGCGATGTTGGCCAGGTGACACACGCTCGACACGCGGTGGCCAATGTCGACCGGGAAATACGGGTCTTTGCGGCTTCGGACGCAGTTTAGAAAGTCGTGGTGCTCGCCTTCGGGGTTTGTGTAGAGGCGGGTTTCGCCAGGGCCGATCTTGGCTTTGCTGATAGCATCGGAACTCGCTTCGAGGGCGCCGCGCCAGCCGGTATTGCCGACCCATCCGTCGCCGCCTATGAACCGGATGCTTGGGTTGCCCGGTTTGCAGGTCATCACGACGCCGTTCGCGTAGCGGAACGTGATATCGTAGTCCTTGACGGTGTTGTACAAGCCGCCTTGCCAGAATGTGCCCGTCCCTTGAATCTCGACCGGGCCGCTTCGTTCGGTGTCGAGCGCCCATTGCGCCGTGTCAAACAGGTGCGTGCCCCAGTCGCATATGATCCCGCCCGAATAATCCTCGATCCACCTAAAATTGAAATGAACGCGGTCTTTTGTATAGGGGGCCCAGGGCGCGGGTCCGAGCCACATGTCCCAGTCCAGGTCCGGCGGCACGGGTTGGGGCGCGGGGTCGCCGGGCACGTTTGGTTGTCTCGGCAGAATCACCTCGATTCTTTCCAGCTTGCCGATTCGGCCGTTGCGGACCAACTCGGCCATCCGGTGATAGACTGGGATCGATCGGTCTTCGGTGCTTGTCTGGAAGACTTTGTTGTGTTTGCGGACCTCGCGGACGAGCACTTTGCCTTCGTCGATGCTGAGGGTGGGTTTTTCGCACTGGACATCCTTGCCAGCGCGAATGGCTAGGACGCTGACGAGTGTGTGCCAGTGGTCGGGCGTGGAGATCATGACGGCGTCGATGTCTTGCCGGCCGAGCACTTCGCGGAAGTCCTTGGTCGTGGCGCAGTCCTTGGTCTGGTACTGCTCGTCCACGATCTCCTTGGCGCGAGTCATGCGCGCGCCATCAACGTCGCACACGACGAGCACCCTGGCTTCGGGTAGCGTCATGTAACGGCGCAAGTTCCAGCCCGTCCCGTGATCGCCAGTGCCGATGAATCCTACGGTGATCTTGTTGCTGGGCGCGCTGGCGCCAAACAGACTGGCAGGGACGACCTGTGGGATACCAAGCGCGGCGCCGGCTGTCGTGGCTGTCTTCAGAAACGAACGGCGCGAAACGGACAGTGTCATGGCGTTGGTTGTATCACTCTGCCGAGAGCTTCTCCATCGAATTGTGAGAGAGAGGGGAGGGGAGAGGGCGGAAGACAGAGGACAGAGGGCGGAAGACGGAGGGCGGAGGGCGGATAGAGCTGCTGTTTCTTGAGCATGCCGATCTTGTAGTCGGCTGTGTCCAAGATCGAGTATGCGATATGAGATTCCAACTCACCATTCGCTGAGCGCTG
>JAXDCU010000585.1:0-6313 GCA_034677645.1 Verrucomicrobiia bacterium | reverse complement strand
TTCACAGAAACAAGGGGACTGTCCAGCGCCGCGCCTTGACCTGACGAAAAAAGAGACTCAAAAAACCTTGCCTCGGCCCGGAAAAGTCGTAGCCTGAGATCACCTTGGGTAAGGCTTTGACGAGTGTCGGAGCCCGCGAAGAGGGTGCCAGGTCCGCCAGCGCTTTCAAGCAGGTGGGTGTTGCGATCTCTTGCCGGCGAAGCGGACCGAGGCAGTACTGTTCGAAAAACCACCGTGAATCAAGTGAACAAGCGCGTTACCATGAAACAAAAACTGTTGGGTGTCACTATTGTGGCGGCTACATGCGTCTGGCTATCGTCCACGATGGCCCAGAGCGTCGTGGGCACGCCAGAAGAAAACAAGCTCACGCCGCGAACGGCAACATTCTACGTCAACGTTCCGCCAGAAACCACGCCGCCCGACAACGTCAACAATAACGGGTCGGAAGCCCTCGGTGTGGCAATTGCCAATAGCGGCAACATCATTATTGGTTGGGAAGATGACGGCGAGAATCTCACGGATTGGGAGGCAGTCTGGACCATGTACAACGCAACAGGTTCACCCATCACTCCCAACACGGCAATCACGTCGGTGGACCCAGACTATGCGGGACAAACTATTGAAACGCGGTTTCTCTCATACTTCCGCGCCGACGGGAGCGCTATTTCAGGCCGGACCGGCTGGGGACCAAAGATCAAAGCGAACTTGTTTGGGGCCGGCGTTGGGATGGGATCGAGCACATGGGACTTGGGCTTTGAAGTCGTGGCATTCGCTCCTTGGACCGACGCGAACGAGGACGATTATGCCTCCTTGCAACTGCTGACTGACGACGGAAAACCGGCCGGGATTCTCACCGGAACGACCGCGGCGTACGCCCAAGGCGCGGGCGCCATGCGCATCGGCGACTGGGATTACTTGTCTAATGGCAACATTGTGATTGTCAGCGAAAGCCGCCAGGACGCGGAGCTTGTCAGCAAGTATGGCGGCGCCGCGCCTGGCCATCACATCATCTTCCGCATCCTCGACCCCGCCGGCAACGTGGTTAAGGCGGAGACCCTCGTCAGCGAGACTCCTGCAGCGGGTGAGATGTGGCATGGTGTCGGAGTCACGGCAAACGGTTTCGGCGTGCGGTTCGCTCTCGGTGGCAAAGGCACAATCCGGCTGTTTGACAACAATGGCACTCCGACCACGGGCAACTTGGACATTGCCACGGTGACAGGCAAAGCCATCACGGGCGTGGGCGGCCGCGGCGAGAATATCGGATTCCACGGAAACGGGAAGGACGCGTATGTTCTGGCCACAAGTGGCACGGACGATACGGGCGCCAAACAGGTCTGGGTGACGGTTTTCAATACTGACGGGACGGTGCGCTACTGCAAGGCGGTGTGTGACGACCATGTGCTTTCCCAAGTGGGTGAAGCGGACGCGGCGATTGACCCAACGGGTCGGGTCTTTGCGGTTTGGAGCGCCGCGGTCGAGGGCGACTATTTCCCGGCGCTGGTCATGGGCCGGGTTTTGGACCCCGCGGGCACCCCGATTGGAGGTACGTTCTTCGTGAGCGAAAATGAATATGAGACGACATACGCCTGGTACACATCGGTGGAGCCACGCGTCGCAATGCGCGGAGATGAGTTTGCGGTCGTCTGGGTGAGCAACAACCACCAAGACTATGCGGGCATGACGTCCGTCATCGCGGCGCGCGTCTTTGGCGTCACGTACGAGCCTGGAACGATCGAGGCCGAAGGACTGACACGGATCGTTCCGGACACCGTGATCAACCCACCAGAGTACGACAAGCTAGGCAACTGGGAGCCGTACTCGAGTGTGCTGGGCAATAGCCTGTTCCTGATCGAATGCAACACATTCGCCACCAACAGCAACAGCAAGCAGCAGTATGTGGTCATGCTCCAACCTGTCGATGGCTCCAAACCAGCCAGACTGACATACTCTTTCTACACCGACGCAGGAGAACCTTATGGAGATGAGATCAACCTTTCACGCCAGGACGGTAATCCGGGCCGCGTGGCCGGAGACAAGCGAATCGGAGCCGTTAACTACATGACCGGCGGAGAAGCCTCCCCTCATGGGTACCCTGATATCTTCGGCTCGGACAACCGCTGGAACCTTGGCTTGTTGCATATGGACGCAACAGCCCGATACGGCTGCGTGCAGACTTTCGAAGTCAATTTGGACACCCTTGCGCCAATGCCTCTGTCCAAAATCCAAGATTCAGCCAACGGCCGCCTTACCACGGGTGAGACGATGAGGATCGAAGAAACCCGATTTGGCGGTGAGTTGGCCTGTCTGGACAACGGCAACTTCGTGTCGGTGGTTGAGGACCGAACAGGCCTCCGCACCGGCGCCTCCGGCACCAGGGTGCCAGTCGTCACGATCTTCGCTCCAGACGGCACGATCGTGAAAGAGGCTTTCACCGTAGGCGACATTGCCGTGGACGGCCAAATCTGGTCGAACGTGTGTGCCTACCGCGGCGGCTTTGCGGTGCGCAGACAGGGGGGAATCATGTTCTTCTTCGACAACGACGGTAATCTCAAAGGCCAGGTTAACCAATCGACTAGTGGTCGAAACTTCGACACGGGCCGCGGCGACGGCACGCGCATCCAAGGCCATATCAACAGTCCGTATGTATTCCTGACCGGCACGACTGGCGGGGCGCTGGTTTCGCTGGCCTGCTTCGATTCCCGCGACTTCAGCTTCGTCGCGGTGCAGGATGTGAGCGAGGCGGGGTTCCCTGGCAGCGCGGACCGGGTTGGCCTGGCTGTTGATGCACTCAACCGAGTGATCGTGGCTTGGACGTCGCAGCCTTCGGATTATCAAGCTCAACAAGTCGCGGCGCGAGTGATGAAGTTCGATGAAGCCACCAAGTCCATAACGCCGCTCACTCACAGTTTCCTGCCGTTCATCAATACCGCGAAGACCGGCGGAATACGCAGCCTCCAAATGAACCCCGCGATCACAACCAAGCAGATCATGGTTGCGGCCAAGGGTGAGATTAACATGGAGAACAAACCTGAGTTGGGGACCAACAGCAAGAATGAAGTGAACTTCTATACTGTGTTCACGCATCCGGCACCGGCCGAAGACCCAACAGCTCATGTCGGCCCGGTCACGCCACCTACTATGGCCGTTGAAAGGGTCGGAAACGACGTAGTCATCTCTTGGCCGGCTGACGCCCCCGGGTTCACCCTCTATTCCGCACCGAGTCTGCCAACCTCGACGTGGACAGTTGTGCCGTCGCAGAACAACCAGGCCACTGTAGCAATTGGTGCCACGCCGAAGTTCTTCCGCTTGGTGAGGTAACAACTCCGCGAGACAACTCGCTGGTTCGTCTCTGGCCCTCTCTCCGTCGCGGGGAGAGGGCCTCTTGTTTGCCGCGCGATAGAAGTCATCCGAGCTCCGAGTTCCGATATAAGACCTACTACTACTCGAGCGTGATAAGATAGTACGTCGTCGTCGGCCGCAGTTTGATCATATCCGCGGTGCCAACAGTTCCAACAGTGTAGCCGTTGAAGTCCAGAGCCGTGACCTTGAGCTTCGCCGCGTCAGCGCGCTTGAATCGGACAGTGCCTTCCAGTGCTCGCACCCGCCACGGGTCAGTGCCGATGTTGACCAGCCGTTTTACAGTCGGGCTCACCAATTCGGTTTGGCGGTTCGTCTCCTTTTCTTCGGACATGACCTGAAGCAGAATACGGCGCGACTTCTCCAACGGCGCGTTGTCAAGCGCGACGGCGATGATGTGGCCCAGTTCGAGATTGCTGCTGATGCTGATGTCCTTCAGGTCGACCGCGCCGGCGAGCCGCAGCGCGCCGCTCACGCCTTGGGCGCCCGACGCATTCACCGTGAGAATGCCAGAGCCGTAATCCAACCTAAGTTCGCCAGTGCTGCTGGTGACCGTCTTGCGCCCATGGTCAACCAGCTGCGTCAAGTCAGCCGCCTTGGTCGACCCAGGTTCAGTGACAAAGCTCACATCCACGCGGCCGGCGTAATGAACGAGCGGATCAATCCGTTGGCCGGGCTTGATCTCGGCGCCGCGGGGAACGTCGGCCAGGCGCAGTTCGTCAAGAGCGGCGTCCTGAGGCAAAGGCGTGCCCTTGAGCCGGAGCAGATCGTCTCGATTCAGTTTCACTTCGGCCAGCACCTTGCCCGATGAAACAAGGCCGCGCCGATAGATCAATGCCGCCGCCGGGAACTGGCCCATCATCGCCGGCGTCATCAGCGTCCATTGTTGCATCCAAAACCCGGGTGTCACGGCCCACCGGCTGCCATCAAATGAGAAGTGGACAATGGCGTCGGTGTCCTGCAACGCGCCGTAAACAGCGAAGTAAAGCGGCGCTTCGGAGCGATACCTGTTCGGACGGCAGAACGTCGTCTCGGAAATCATCGACGGTTTTCGGTCGTAGTGCGGGTCCATGACCGGATGAACGAACTGCCTCGGCTTTGTCGGGTCCGGCGCGTCGAACCTGAGCGCGCTGCGGTCGGAGTAGGTGTGGCCGTTGCGGATTGACCAGGCGGCGTTGTCGCCTTTGTGGTTGCACTCGAAATACCCGTGCCTATCCATGAAATCGCCGGTGGTGTAGCTGAGTTTCTCAAGTGGACCGAAGACCTCGGGGCTCGCCGTTGCCCAGTTAGATGGAGTTATGAGCCCTTTGAAACCGAGCTGACGTAAGTAGTCGATCGTGTCCTGATAAAACTTGGCTTGCAGCTCGAACAGGAAAGCAACGGTGTCTTTGTCGCGCGCGGTCTTTTCGTTGAAGATGTTCCAAAGCGGACGGAAAGCCATGCGGCCCTCATCAGAGGCATCGCGAGCGAGATTTTGGTTCTTCCAGGCGGCAAGCGCTGTGTCGAGCGAGCCGTACTTTTTCGTGAGCCAATCGCCAAACATCGTTTCCAGTATCCGCAATTGCGCGTCAGGGACATTCTTCGCGTCGAACGTCCAAAAGAAGAACGAGTCTTCGTTTTGCACTTCGACGCCGAAGAGCGCTGGTTCGTCCACGAGCGGTTTCCCTGTCGTTTCGCTGGGCGTGGTCAAGAGCGCCTTCCACCAGCCACGGTACTTCTCCTGGAAGCGCGGATTGAACATGAGCGCGGCAAACGGGTGCGACTTGCCATCGTATCCTTCCAGCCACGGATGATCCGCGCGCGGCGTGAACCAAAGCGGAAAGTAGATGGATAAATGCGTGTAGATGCCCTCGGCTTTCATCGTCTCGACAATCGCGATGGCACGTTTGACAGAGGCAGAGTTCAACTCGCCGTCCTTGTCAAATACCGCGCCGTGACTCCGCACCAGGTTTACGCCGTACTCTGCCAGCAGCCGGGCAGTGCGCCGCAACCCGGCGCTGCCGCTGTCCTCACGCGACGGACCGTTCACAGCCCAGAACCGCACTGGCTCGCCGTTGCCGCCGTGAACGAAGTGGCCGTCTTTCACGGCGATGAAGCCGTGCTCACCCGCGAACTTCTCATTCAGAAATCGCAGATCGATGGCGCTATCGGCCAACGCATCGGGCTTCGGGTCAAATGAGAACCAATCGCCACCGGCCGCCTCGCCGCCACGCGCGTCGCCGAATCCCACAGCCGCGAGAACCGCCGTCGTCGCGACCGCGCACACGGTTGCGAGGAAACGCTGGGAACAGAAACACGGTTTCACGGAGTTCCTTCTAGCAGAAGCGCCTCGGAACGCACGGAGTTTGTCGAGCGATTGGATTCATCGGAAGCGAGGTTTCTCTCTTTGGAATGCTTTGGGACCATGAACCAGGCACGTTTAACGCTCAACATTCAACGCGGAGCTCACTTGAAAGTTGAAGGTTGAGCGTTGAGTATTTAAAGTTCGGTTCATGGAGAGCCTCCACGTTCCAGAGAACGCGCTTTGGGTCCGTGTACCAGATGCTTAACCACGAAGGCCGCGAAGACCACCGAGGAAGAGCTAATAGGAACCTCCGTGGTCATCGTGCGCTTTGTGGTGGTTGTTTTGCCGGTTCATGAAAAGCCTCCTTGTTCTTGTGAACACGCTCCGTGGCCATGGACCTGGCAACCGCTTGCTCACGTGCGCGGCTCTTTTCTTCACCCCGATAACCTGCAACCGATAACCCTCCCAGCCTTCACCAATCACGCCTCACAATTCACTCTCCTCTCCTCGCTCCCCGCTCCCCGCTCCTCTCTCCCCGCTCCCCGCGCCTCGCTCCCCGCTCACCGCTCCTCGCTCCCCGCTCCCAGCTCCCCGCTCCTCGCTCCTCGCTCCCCGCTCCCCGCTCCCCGCTCCTCGCTCCTCGCTCCCCGCTCCCCGCTCCCCGCTCCCCGC
>JAXDCU010000584.1:0-5914 GCA_034677645.1 Verrucomicrobiia bacterium | reverse complement strand
GGGTGACGGGCGGAGGGATTCCCTTTCCAAGGAGAGATCAGATTCCGAGTAGGGAACGGAGAAGCGCGGAGCGTGGAAGAAAACGGAGGCAGCGGGTTCAGCGTGGATGGAGACGAAGGACGTCGTTCCAGTCCTTGGCCGGAGGGCGAAGTCGGGCGATGGCGGGATGAAGCTCGATCATACGATGAGCCATGGCGTCGCCGGTGGGGTCGGCGTCGAAGCCGCAGAAGACGGGCAGCGCCGAATGGAGCAAGGCGGGGAGCCAAGCGGGGTCGGGTCTGGCGCCGGATGTGGACAGGCATCGATAGGCCGGATACATGGCGTGGCAACTGATGGCGTCAATGGCCGATTCGCAAAGGACGATGGCTTGGGCGGAGGCAACGGAGGCCCGCCCGGCAGCCCCGCGCCCGACCAAGCGGATGCCCGGAGCAATCCGCGGTACCTGGGCGACTTCGATCGCACCACACGCGTCGGGCTCATGCACAGCTCCGCGCTCGGCGCCGATGGCCGAATTTACTTCGGCGGGTTCGGCTTGCGTCATTACACGGGCGGCGGTTTCGGCTGGTACGACCCCAAGACCGGAAATATGGACGGCTTCTGGCGACCATTGAGCGGCTACGCCGTGCATTGGATCACGGCGGCGTCGGAGGGACGCCTCATTGTGATTTCAACCACTCGCGCTGCGGATGAACTGAACGGGAACCGCGCGCCCGAGGAAGCCAGACTGTTCGTTTACTATGTGAGCACGCAGAAACTGGTGCGCGATCTCGTTCCGATACCCAAAGGCCGAACCACCGGCCTGATCACCGAAGTCGCGCCGGGACGCGTGCTGGGACTGACCTCCAACCCGGCGCGCGAGGACGGCAGTGTGCTCTACGAGGTGGACGTGACGACCGGCGAAGTGCTCTTCAACAAGCCCTTGCCATCGCCCGTTTCGACCGACGCCTATTGGCCGCACTGGGTGGATCCTTCGTACGGATACCATGCCTTCGCGCGTGGCCCCGACGGCTTCGTCTGGACCTACCTGAAGAACGCCCTCGCGCGGATCGACCCGGGACAGGCCGCCGTCCAGGTCGTGGGCGAGGTTGAACCGGTCGGTTGACCGACCTCTGTGGGGAACGATGTGTACTTTTACTGCAGTGAGCAGTTGCGGCGAATCCGCGGAATCGTCCGCGGCCCGCAGTGAGGCCGCAGTATGGCATAGCGGGCTCGATGCCCAGCGGGGATGCCTGTCCGCACCGCCCCCCGGCCTGGCTCAGCGCCCGCAGCAATGCTTGAACTTCTTGCCGCTGCCGCACGGGCAATGCTCGTTGCGACCCACCTTCCGCGGAGACACCGATTGAATGAGCGCGGAATGCTGGCGGCGCGCCTCGGCGCTGAGTTGGGGCAGCGCCTCCAACGGAAACCCTTCTTCGCCGATGTCGAAGGTCGTCTTCAGGCGAACTTGGTTTTCGTCCACGACCGCTGCCGTAGTCCGCATCTCTGCCGCGTGTTTCCGCAAGCCGGCAGCCTCCTGGGACCGGCCCGTCTCTTTGTAGAGGTCGGCCAGCCGGGTGATCAACTCCTCGCGATCGCGCACGCCGGGCACCGCCAACGCGCGCCGAAGCAGTTCTTCGGCCCGCGCAGTATCGGGCGTGGAATTGTGGCAGGGGAACCAGTGCAGGTCCGACCACGCGATCCAGCCCCAGCCCCATTGCGGGTCCTCCTTCAACCAGGCCTCGAAGAGGCTCTCGGCGCGTGCGCGCTCACCGCTGCCCCACGTCGCCTCGCCCAGCGCCCACCGCATGGTCTCGGTCAGGTGCGAGTCGTACCCGCCAAAACGTTGCAGGAACTCGGCTGCCCATTGCCCGCGATGGCGATGGTACTCCGGACGGCGCGCCGCGGCATTGCTCAGCGCAATGTCCAGGTCCTGCATCCAGTTCGAGACGAACTGGGTCCCCCGCAGCTTCTCGTCGAACTCGGCGATCGACCGCACGCCGCTCCGCTCGAGGATCGTAAGGAAATCTCGCCAGACCCCCAGCCAGCAATCGCACGCGGCCGCGGCGTCCTGCTCCTGGAGTCGGTATCCCTCCTGCATTCGTTCGTCGAACATCTCCAAGCTGGGGATGTCCGGAAACCACCGTTCCCACAGCAATGTGAAAGCGAACCACACCCAATCCTCGCCCGTCTTGGGTCGGACGGCCGTGGGGCGATACTCCTTCATCACCTCGCGATACATGGCCTCGGCGGAGAGGAATTCGCCCACGAGCTTCCTCAGCTTCTCCCGGTCGAGCGCAAGCCCGAATTCAGCGAGCTTGGCCAGCAGGGCCTCGTCGGACAACGCGCGGGCCTCCGATAGCAAGACCTTGCCGTTGCGTTTGAGTTCAGCCCGATAGTCCGCGTCCTGGGCTGCCTTGTTCTCAGCGACCCGGTTCAATGCGATGAATGAGAAGCTCATGCTTGAGCACGGGAATACACGCCTTCTGCGCGACGTTCAAGCTGCAAGCCGCCGCGAGCGGCTTATCTCGGGGCTGCATCAAGCTCGCCTTCTCGGGGCGGGGACGGCCCGTTCCCGGCGCCGGGGATTGGAACTGTGGCGACAAAGCTATCGCCACTCCATTGACAGGCGCCAAGGACCGTGAGCTTGGTGTAGCCCCGCGTTTCTCCCGGCAGACCGAATCGGGTCGGCCTGAATCGGCTACTCGACCAGCCTCACTCTGTAGAACGCCGTCTCGCTCATCGCCGCGACAGGCTCGAAGTATTCCAACACGCCGTCTGCCGTCGCCGTCTGCTGGCTCTGTTGCTCGGGTGTGGTGCCGCTCGGCGCGTCCGCCCATGATTGCAGATCGAGACTCTTGATGACGCGGTACACCCTGTTCGCCTTGGCCGACCACTGCACGCGCACATGGCCAGTCGCCAAGTCCGTCGCGACCACCGCGAACAGGTCGTCCCTGCTCAACGGGTCTGTACCCGCCCGCACTTCGTCACCGTCCTTCATGCCGTCGACATCGGAGTCGGCCAGGACCGGACTGGCGCGGTAGCGATAGACCTCGTCGCCGTCGAGCAGCCCGTCGCCATCGGTGTCAGGGTTGTGCGGGTCCGAGCCGTAACGCAATTCGTCCGCGTCCGCCAAGCCGTCCCCGTCGCTGTCGAACGTGGTCGCCAGTTGGACGAAGCTCGAGTTGTTGCTCCGGTCCGAATCCGCGACAGATGCGCCCGCATCCGCCTCCGCATAGGCCGCTTCATAGGCGTTGGTGAACGTAATGCCCGCCAGGTTCCATTCCAGGTTGGCGTCGTATTGCCCTCCGGCAGGAATGGCTTCGACGGCGACCGTGCCGATCACCGGCCCGTCCGCCGCGCCACGCCGGAAGGACACTTGGAACCCGGAACCGCAGGCGTAATTCCCTTGGTTCACCACGCGGGCGTTGATCATCCGGCGGTCCCGGGCGCTGTTCATCACCGACATCTCCGTGATGGCCAACTCCGGCGCCAGCGCAATCAGGCTGGCGGTGTTGTTGGCCCGATTGCGATCCTCGCGAGCTTGGTCCGGATCGACCGTCACCGAGACGCTCTGGTTGGTAGTCCCTACCGGAATCGTCCAATCGAAGCTCACGTTCGTGCTTGCGCCTGCAGCCAGGAACGGCACCGTCGGGGGTGCGCCGATGAGCGTTCCCCCGCTGTAAAACGCCGCCGCGATGTTCGTCGCCGCCTTCTCGCCCGCGTTGCGCACCGTCGCCGACAACTGCACCGTCTCGCCGGGCAGCGGACGGTTGGTCGAGAGCATCAGGCTGCCGGGCACGATGGCGAGGTCGCCGCCGATGGCGTAGTCGAGATACATCAAGTCCACCTGATTTGTCGCGAGCGGGATGGGCAGACCGTTGGCGTCCACCTGTACATTCACCTGATTGTAGGCCAGCAGCAGCGAGCCGGTGTCCGAGTAGGCGCCCGCGAACGACCGTTCGAGCCGGTTGGTGTTTTGCATCAGCCGGAGCGGTTGGCTCCAACTCCCCAAGGCGTAGTCGTAGTTGAACACAAACGGGTCCGGCCCCGTGCCGTCCTCCGCCACGTCCTCCCAGAGCAGCGTCACCTGGCCGTCCGGGCCGGTAATCAGCCGGAAATCCTTGGCCGACGACGCGCCGCCCACCGCGCCAATGACCGTCGGGTTCGACAGGTCCAAGCTCCCCGTGCGCATGACGAGGTTGGTGTCCTGATACCACACCACCAGCAACCGCCCCGCGCTGTCGAAGACCGCTTGCGGCTTGGTGTCTTGCACGCTGTTCGTCGTCAGCCGGGTGAACTCGGACCAGCCCCCGCCGTTGAAGGTCGCGCCGTAGAGTTCTTGATCGGCGATGGTGCTCTGGTCGTCGTCGGGATCCAGGGTTGCCAGCATGACGCCGCTCGTGCCGTCGAAAGCCACCGTGTGCCAGAGCAACATGCCGACGTTGGTGGCGATGTCGCTCGGGTCCTGCCACGCCGCGCCGTCCCAGAACCGTGAACGGACCACGCTCGGCTCGCTGGCCGAACCGAGCGGATTGTTGGCCGGGTTGCTGACCCAGGTGATCAGTGCCTTGCCATTGGCAGCTCCAGCGACCTTGGGGCCTTGGTCCAGCGTGAGATTGTCCGTGAGGTTGCTGCACGACCACGTCTGGCCTGCGGGATCGAACCAGCCCACGGCAATTTCCAGTCCCGCCAGCGCATCGTCGAGTGTCGCGCCGTTCGGCAGTACCGCCCGCTCGTTCTGCCAGACCGCCAGCGCCCTGCCGTCCGGGAACGCCTTGACCGCCGGGGCGAAGTCCGCCGTCGCATCGTTCCAGACAGAGGTCGGATTAACCCAAGTGCTGCCATTCCACTTGGACCAAACCATTTCCGTCCGGTTCTCGTCCGAACGCGCTGGATTGTCGGTCACAAGCAGGAGCATCCGATTGGCGCCGGCAAGCCCCAGCGCCGGGTCGGAATACGGGAAGATGTTCGTCTGAAGGACCAGGGGGATTCGGGGAACGATATGGTCGTTCCACATCAACCCGATGGGCTTTGTTGCGACGAACTTCCCGTAGGGAGTCGCTTGCGACAGATAAGCGCGGGACATTGGTTCCCACTGGCGCGAGTCCGGTTTGTTGAGTTGGTCCTCCAGAGCTCGCAGTAATGCCCGCCGCCCAGCTTGGCCACCACCAACCAACCACCACTCGTAGTGTAGAAGTCCGGCATCCCAGGTGTAGAATAGCAATACGAGCCGCACGCCTCCGTTCAACTCGACACCTAGTTCCTTAACCACGGGAGGAACCGGATATTGCGCTGTCCAGACAGGACCTCCGCCCAGATAGCCTTCTACGGCAAGGAACCCCGAAGCGCCACAACCAGCCACACCGCTTACCTGTGCGCTCAAATCCCATTGTCCGTTGAGGATCGGCTTTCCCGCCACGTCCCACCCGTCAACTCCGAAAAGAACTGCTGTATCGACATCCACGTCCGCCCGGAAGAAGATCGGGGGCGTCGCCCACACGTAGGCCGGAGGCGTGCTCATACTCGCCGAGGCCTCGAGCCCGACATAGCCGGCAGGGACCCACTGTCTGCTGAGGGGCGAGTAGGTCCACTCCGGACGCCCCGTCAACCGTGGCACCACATCAAATCCAGCCATCGGCAGCTTCGAGCCAGTACCCGCCGAGAGTTGGGCGGACGCTGTCCCATCCGATTGCACTTCTGCTGACGCCTTCGCCGCCGTGACGAACCCGAGTTCCTGCCCCCCAAAAATCGGCACGTCTTCGGACACCTTCTCGGGATTGGAGTCCAACACGTTGAACGAGAACTCGGGGGTCGCGTAGGTCAGGGTGTCGCTCAGCGGCTTGACATACAGTAGGCCACTCGCAATTCCCGGCGGCGGCGGGATGACGTCGAAATTGGCCGGGAACGGCACCGACCGCGTCCCGTCGCTCGCTTC
>JAXDCU010000583.1:0-3557 GCA_034677645.1 Verrucomicrobiia bacterium | reverse complement strand
GCAGAAATGTTGCGGCGTTTTGATTTGCTCATGCCGCAAGCATAAAAAAGTGGAGAGAGGATGTCCCGAAAAAAATGCTAACTTCTTCTGTCGCAACTCGCCCCACCGATGAAAGGCCGCGCCCTGGCATCTGGCCGCTCAACAAGAGCAGGCCGGGCTTGTCCACGCGCTGGTCTTACATCCGGACGGGTCGAGCCGTTGAGGGCCGCGGCGGCGCCTGATCCCGCCCGTGTCGGTCAGTTTTCTTCGAGCGGTTTAGAGAACCTTCGAATGGCGCGGGCGTGTCCCGTTTGTTCGTCTATGTCGATTATCGCCCCTTGTATGAAGGTGCGATCAGATGCGACTTCGAACCGCTGCGGCAGCAGTGTCGTGAACCGCCGAATCACTGGTTCGATTCGTCGGCCCAGGATGCTCTCTTGTGGCCCGGTGAAGCCTGCATCGGTCAGGTATGCCGTGCCCCCGGGAAATATCTGCTCATCGGCGGTTTGGACGTGGGTGTGAGTGCCCAGGACCGCGCTGACGCGCCCGTCCAGCATACGGCCCATGGCGATCTTCTCCGAAGTGGCTTCCGCGTGCATATCAACGATTATGACTGCCGTAGCAGTGTTGAGCCTGGGCAACTCCTCAGTTATGCACGAGAAAGGGTTTTCCAGGTCCGGCATGAAAACGCGCCCTTGGAGATTGACGACGGCGACCGGCGGCGTGCGCGCATGATGAAAGATGCCAGTGCCGCGTCCCAGGGTGCCAACTGGGTAGTTCAGCGGGCGGAGAACTCGCGGTTCATTGGCGATGTAAGGCATGGCCTCTTTCTGATCCCAGACGTGGTCGCCTGTCGTAATCACGTCAACGCCGTTGGCGAGCATTTCGGCCGCGGTGTTTTCCGTGAGGCCCGATCCGCCGGCTGCGTTTTCGGCGTTGGCGATGACGAAATCCAGCTCCAACCGCTGCCGCAGTCTGGGCAGCATTAGCCTCACCGCGCGCCGGCCTGGCTCGCCCACGATGTCACCGATGAAGAGAATGTTCACTCTGCTGACAGTAGCAGCGCTGTAGCAAGAGCTGCAATTGAATACATCTTGTGCTTTGCCAAAATCGACTCGGCGACATTACGCTTGGCTGGTGCCGGCCTTGGATCGCACGCGACTGACCTACCGCCTCGAACTTCAGAGAGCGGTCGCCAACGGAATTCTCGAGTCGGCCGGCAGCACGTTCTTGCTCCTGATGGCAGTGCGTGCCTTCGATGCCGGCGCGACAGCCAAGGCATTGGTGGCTTCAGGTGGCAGTTTTGGTCTAATGCTGGCGCCGCTCGTCGTGTCGCAAGCGGCGCGTTTGGGTTTGCCAGTGGCCGTTGCCGCCTCGCGCCTGTCATTGGCTGGCGGCATTGTGTTCATCGCCATGGCGCTCGCTCCCCAGTTGCCTTTCTTCGTGACGGGCAGTGTCATCACGATGGCGGCGGCCTCGTCGGCGGTGCCGCTTATGACGCAGGTCTATCAGGAAAACTACCCTGACGAACGAAGGGGCAAACTCTTTTCGCGCACGGTCATGGTGCGGATTGCCGCTGCCGCCCTGTTCAGCGAAGCGGCTGGTCGGCTGCTCTCGCACGACATGGGGCTCTACCGCTGGCTTCTCGTGGGGTTCAGTTTGGCCTTCTTCGCGGCCGCGAACAGGCTGTCGCGATGCCCGTCAACGGCATTGACCATGGAAGGGGGAGCACATCCGTTCCGTGCCGCGCGATTCGCGAGGGAAGACCGGCTATTCAGGCACACGCTCATTTGTTGGATGTTGATGGGTTTTGCGAATCTGATGATGCTGCCGATGCGTGTCGAGTATCTGGCCAGCGACCAGTATCATCTGCGACTCGATCCGAGGCAGATAGCGCTTTTTGTTGGTGTGATACCGAATCTGGCGCGGCTGGCGATGAGTCAGGTTTGGGGCTGGTTGTTCGATCGGATGAACTTCTTTCTATTGCGCGTTGTTTTGAACCTTGGTTTTGCCGCTGGCATTCTGACGTTCTTTCTGAGTGAAACGACCACTGGTCTGGTGCTGGGCGCGATCGTCTTTGGCGTGGCGGGCGCGGGCGGTGATGTCGCGTGGGGTCTTTGGGTGACGAAGCTAGCGCCGCCGGAACGCGTCGCGGACTACATGTCGGTCCACACGTTCCTCACTGGCGTGCGGGGCGTGGTTGCTCCACTGCTTGCGTTTCATCTCGCGGGACGGTTTTCCCTGGGATTGTTGGGCGGATTCAGTGCTGCGCTGATTGTCGCGGCGAGCGCGATGCTGCTGCCTGAGGTCTGGGCCAGGCAGCCAAGCCGCCCCGGCCGTGCACTGTCGCGGGAAGTCTCGGAATAGTCTGGGATACGTGGCGCGGCTCGTCGCCAGCCCTATGTCAGACGCGGAGCTTCGTGATGTTGCGATCTTTCTGGGCGCCTTAGAGCTTCCAACCTTCGCGGTAGTCGCGGCGCACGTAGGCGTTTGCCTCGTCAAGGTTGGTGAATCTGAGGGTTGGTCCATCCCAAAGCAGCTTGTAGCGCGTGAGCTTCTCGCGCAACTGGACGCGCAACGCCACGTTGCCCAGCAGCACCGCCTCGGCGAGCGGACCCGCGAACTCGAAGCTTGACCCGCAGAGTGTCTTGGAGTCCTTGCACGCATCGACCCATTCCCTGTAACAGCCCGGCGAACGCGGGATCGACTTGGGCGGGGCGGTGAATTCGCGTCTGCGCGACTCTGGGTAAATGCGGTTGCCGAGCAGGAAGCCTTTATCGCCGATCAGCAACCGGCCGTTGTCGCCCATTACCTGCTCGTCTTCGAGGCCATCTGGGCGCGGCGGACGCAGGCCGCCGTCGTACCAGACGAATTTCACTGGCGGCATGGCGACCGCACCGGCTGCGGGGCCGGACATGCCGCGCACGTGGGGGTTGGTTGTTTGGACGGTGGCGGGGCGCGCTGGGAACTGGTAAGTGACAATAGAGCCGAGCGGGAAAGTCTCGGGGTTCACGCGTGTGGAGGCCGCTTGGACGCTCAATGGCGGTGTGTCGCCAAGCTTGAGCGCGCGAAACACAGGGTCCATGGCGTGGCAACCGATGTCGCCGAGGGCGCCCGTCCCGAAATCCCACCAACCGCGCCATCGGAATGGGCAGTAGATGGGGTTGTATGGGCGCATGGGGGCGGGACCAATCCAGAGGTCCCAGTCGAGTGTGTCGGGCGCCTTGACTTGTTCTTTGGGACGCTCCACGCCCTGAGGCCAGTATTCGTCAAACAGCCCTCTGGAAGGGCGGTCGGTCCAGATGTGTGCCTCACGGACGGGGCCGATCGCGTCCGCCCAAATGAGCTCGCAAAGTTGACGGGTGTCTTCGGTGGCCTGGCCCTGGTTGCCCATCTGCGTGATGGCTTAGCGTCCAGCGCGGCCTTTGCCAACTGGCGAGCTTCCCACACCGAGTGCGTCAACGGCTTCTCGCAATAGACGTGTTTGCCACGCCTGATGCCTTCCATCGAGGCGAAGGCGTGATGATGGTCTGGCGTGGCAACAACAATCGCGTCGATCCCCTTCACTTCGTCGAGCA
>JAXDCU010000582.1:0-5911 GCA_034677645.1 Verrucomicrobiia bacterium | reverse complement strand
GTTGAGCGTGGGCATCAACTGCGCGCTCGGCCCAAAACAGCTTCGACCGTACATCGAGGAACTGTCGGCCGTGTCGCCCGTGTTCGTGAGCTGCTATCCGAACGCTGGTTTGCCCAACGCGCTTGGCAAGTTCGACGAGACACCCGCGCGGATGGCGACCGAGCTTGGGGATTTTGCGGCGCGCGGTTGGCTAAACATCGTCGGGGGCTGCTGCGGATCGACTCCAGCTCACATTCGTGCCATCGCCGAGGCCGTGAGGGGTCTGCCGCCACGGCGCCCGCCACAAATCGAACCGCAACTTCGGCTGAGCGGACTTGAACCTCTGACAGTCCGGCCGGAAGCGAACTTCGTTAACATTGGCGAGCGGACGAACATCATGGGCTCGCCGAAGTTCGCCAAGTGTATTCTAGCTGGCAAGTACGACGAGGCGCTGGCCATCGCTCGCCAACAGGTCGAGAGCGGGGCCCAGATAATCGACGTCAACATGGACGAAGCGCTTCTGAACTCCGAGGATGCGATGCGGCATTTTCTGAACCTGATCGCTTCCGAACCGGAGATTGCGCGGGTGCCGATCATGATTGACTCGTCGAAGTGGTCGGTGATCGAGGTGGGTTTGAAGTGTTTACTAGGCAAGGGCGTGGTGAACTCCATCAGCCTCAAGGAAGGGGAGGCGCGTTTTCTTGATCTGGCGCGGCGCATTCGCCGTTACGGGGCGGCGATAGTCGTGATGGCTTTCGACGAAAGGGGCCAGGCGGACACATTCGAGCGAAGGATCGAAGTGTGTCGGCGTGCCTATGATCTTCTGACGCGGCAGGCCGGCGTGCCGCCGGAAGACATCATACTCGATCCAAATGTTCTGACGGTCGGGACGGGCATCGAAGCGCACCGTGACTACGCGGTCGATTTCCTGCGGGCGACGCGCTGGATCAAGGAGCATCTGCCCGGAGCGCGGGTTAGCGGCGGTGTGAGCAATGTCTCATTCAGCTTCCGCGGCAACCAGGCCGTTCGCGAGGCGATGCACAGCGCCTTTCTTTACCACGCTGTTCGAGCTGGGATGGACATGGGTATTGTCAATCCGGGCATGCTCGCGGTTTACGAAGAAATACCCAAAGACCTGCTCGAGCGCGTCGAAGACGTTCTGCTGAACCGCCGGCCTGACGCGACTGAGCGTCTGGTCAGCTACGCCGAGTCGGTGCGGCATCAGGAGAAGAGCGAGGAGCCGGACAACGCCTGGCGGAATGGCAGCTTTTCTGAAAGGCTCACGCACGCGCTCGTGAAAGGCGTGGCGGACTTCGTCGAGCAGGACGTTCAAGAAGCCCTCACGCATTGTGGCAGCCCACTGGCTGTGATCGAAGGACCGCTCATGGCAGGGATGAACGTCGTGGGCGATTTGTTCGGCTCGGGCAAGATGTTTCTGCCGCAAGTGGTCAAGTCAGCGCGAGTAATGAAGAAGGCGGTGGCGTGGTTGACGCCGTTGCTCGAGGCGGAGAAGCAGAGTGCGGGGCGCGCGCGCGGCAAGGTGCTGCTCGCTACCGTGAAGGGAGACGTGCACGATATCGGCAAGAACATCGTAGGCGTTGTGCTCGGCTGCAACAACTACGAGGTAATCGACCTGGGCGTGATGGCGCCAGCCGACAAGATTCTCGAGACCGCTCGCGCCCAGCAGGTCGACGTTGTCGGCCTTAGCGGTCTGATTACACCATCGCTTGAGGAGATGGTCCATATTGCTCGCGAACTTGCGCGGGAGCAGTTCACCGTGCCGCTGTTGATCGGCGGCGCCACGACAAGCAGGATGCACACGGCGCTGCGGATAGCTCCCGTTTACGATCAACCTGTCGTTCACGTGTCTGACGCCAGCCGGGCAGTCCCGGTTGTCAGTCAACTGCTCAACCCTGAGACCAAACGGGGCTTTGTCGAGCAATTGCTGATGGACTATGAGCGCGCGCGCGACTCATACGGGCGGCAGACCAAGCCGTTGCTTCCGCTCAATGAAGCCAGGGCACGCGCTCCACGGCTGCAATACGACGACCTTCCCCAGCCTCAGTTTCTAGGCGCGCGGTCGGTGGCCTCGGGCAAGGACTTCTCTTTGGCCGATCTGGTCCCTTTCATCGACTGGTCGCCGTTCTTCCATGCGTGGGAACTGCGTGGGCGTTATCCGGCGATTCTTAAGCACGAGCGCCATGGCAAACAGGCCCAACAACTCTTCGATGACGCGCAAGCTCTTCTCGACAGAATAGTAACGGGCCCGCTGCTCCAGGCTCGCGGTGTCTACGGCTTCTTCCCGGCGAATTCCGCCGGCGAGGACGTCGAACTCTACACCGACGAGACGCGCACGCAGGCGCTCGCCGCATTCCATTTCTTGAGGCAGCAGATTGTTAAGGAAGAAGGCTCGCCCAATCTGTGTCTCGCGGACTTCGTCGCACCGCGTGGGGCTGGCCCCGATCATATTGGGTTTTTTGCCGTGACTTCGGGGCACGGGCTGAGTGATTTGGTGACGCGATTCCAGGCGGACCACGACGATTACCAGGCGATTATCGCGCAAGCTCTGGCGGACCGACTGGCCGAGGCGTTCGCCGAGTATCTTCATAAGCGCGTCCGTCGCGAATGGCGTTATGGCGAATCGGAGCAGCTCTCATACGAAGACTTGATCGAGGAACGGTATAGAGGTATCAGGCCTGCCGCCGGCTACCCGGCCTGTCCTGATCACACCGAGAAACGACTGCTCTGGCGCCTGCTAGATGTCGAACGAAGCACAGGCATTAAACTCACCGAAAGCGGAGCAATGTGGCCGGGGGCAAGCGTGAGCGGACTTTACTTCGCGCATCCCGAATCGAAGTACTTCGCCGTGGGCAAAATCGACCGTGACCAGGTAGCCGACTATGCGCGTCGCAAGCAAATGGCCCTGTTCGAGTGCGAGCGCTGGCTGGCGCCTTACCTGAATTACGAGCGGTAGTGACTCGCCATGAACCTTGCTTTACCGCGTGAACGCGGGACTCTGGCGGGCGGCCGCTCTGCATGGTCCGCGGCATTGTCCGGCTCGCGACCGGTCAGAGTTCCGCCTTCAGGCGGCTTCGTTGTGGGCCAGACCGCAAGATTCATGGTCCCAATGCTTTCTAAAAAGAGAAACCTCCCTTTCCATGAAGCGCCTCTTCTACCCACGACCGGTCTTAGCCGGCTGAAACGCCAGATCGTAAACGCGCCGTATGTTCCGTCGGTACCGGTCAACGGCTCGGGTGAAATCTTCCGCCCTGACAAACCCGCAACGGACCGCGACGCGATAGAGGGGCGCCGGGTCGTCTGGAAGCTCGGTTTCGCCTTCGTAGCTCCAACGACGGAGAATGCGCTCGACCCGGCGGAGCTTGCGGTAGTTTTCAATGAGCAGATCGGCCTCGCCGGCTGGGAGCGCGCCTTTGGCACGGGCGAGCTCGAGCGCGCGCAGCGTGTTCGGTTCGTGCCATCCATGATCGAGCGCCAGGGTCTGTGCGATGAACTCGGCGTCCATCAAACCGCCAGCCCCTGTCTTGATCGCGAGATGCGTTTTTCCGGGAGGAGTGCGTTCTTGCTCGATCCGCTGGCGCATTCGAGCGATTTCTTGTTTCCAGTCTCCTCCGCGGGTGGCCGCGGCGGTTGTGGCGGGATGGCGCAAGTCGCACCAGCCAGCGATGGCCTTCTCGATGCGGGCGGCGACATCGCGGTTTCCCGCGATTGGCCGGCACCTGGAAAGCGCTTGGATTTCCCAAAGCTGCGCGCGTTGGCGGTAATACTCTGTACACGCACGAAAGGTGCTGACCAGGACTCCTTTCTCGCCGTCGGGACGCAGACGGGTGTCGACCTTGAATGTTGTTCCGAGCTCCGTCTGGCCGGAGACAAGTTCGATGAACGCCGCCGCGACACGCTGGAGTTTTGGAAGGTCGCGCGTCTCGTCATCGGCCACGAAGATCACATCGAGATCGGACCCGTAGTCGATCTCGATTCCGCCCAGTTTGCCGAGACCGAGGATGGCGAGAGGAACTTGACCTGTGCCTTGCGAATCCCAGATCACCTCAAGCGCGTACCTCAGACATGCCTCCGCCAACGCTGACAACTCGACGAGGCTTTGTTCGCCGTCGGCGAGACCGAGAATGTCTCGCAGTCCGATTCTCATCAGTTCAGTCCGATAGTAGCGCCGGAGCCAGAGCCGCTGGTCGGAGTCCCTCCTCCCCTGACGCAGTTCTTCGAGTGTCTGCTCGGCTGTCTTGCGGCGCAGGAGCTGACCGCTCTCCTCAAGGCTGTCGATAAGGTCCGGGGTCCGAATTGCCGTTTCGGCCAGGAACTCGGAACGGTCAAAAACAAGCACCACGAGTTCGAACAGCATTGGATTCGAAGCCCAAGTCTCAAACAGAAGAGCGCGGCTCCCGTAGGCTGAGATGAATGTGTCAAGCCGGGCCAAAACCCGGTCCGGGTCCGAGAGACGCCGGGCACCCTGCTCTCCGTCCGGGAATTTGAGTCCATAGTCTGAAGGGAGTTCATCGCGGCGCGGACATAAGTTGAGCAACCGACTGAGCAACTGGGTGGCGTGTTTCTGGGTGCGGTGCGGCAGGTGGCCAAAACCGGGGCCATGGACAAACGCGCGCGCCAGCCTGACCGCCTTGTCCGGATCGCGGAACGAACATGCAGCCATGCGTTCCTTCCACTCGGTCTCGTGGCGATCGAACGGTGGCATTGCGGTGTCAACCTCCTCGACTTGGGTTTTCAGCAACTCTTCATAGGCGGATCGCACGACTCCGCGGTGGCGATCGAGCGCCGTTTCGAAGTCCTTCAGGCCGGAGAATCCCATCAATCTGGCGAGTCGTTCGCGTGCGCGGCGTTCGGTGGGAATTGTGTGCGTCCGCAGTTGGTCTTCCATCTGGAGGCGGTGCTCGATGTCGCGCAGGAAGACGTAAGCGTCTCCCAGCTCCGCGGCCTGCTCAGCCGGCAGCACATTGTACTCGGCCAGTTTGCTCAGCGCGCCCAATGTCCGCGGCTGAGCGAGGAATGGCTGCGCCCCGGCCCGCAAGACCTGTTGCGTCTGAACAATAAACTCTATTTCCCGAATGCCGCCCCGGCCCAGCTTGACGTTGCGGCTCGCTTCTCCAGCCTTGAGCACTTCGTTTTCGAGGCGGTGCTTCATGGCCGCCACTTCCTCGAGCGTCTGAGGATTGAGCGAGCGCGGGTAGCGGAATTGCTGCGCCATCTCCAGAAAATCGTTCGCCAAATCGGCGTCGCCCGCGACCCGGCGCGCTTTTATCAACATGAGACGTTCCCATGGCTGGCCGTATTGCCAATAGTAATTCTCGTAGCTTTCCAGAGAGCGGGCCAACGGACCGGCGGTTCCGTCAGGTCGGAGCCGCAGGTCGATCCGGTAGAGGGTGCCCTCGGGCGCAAGCCGTCCCACCTCCGCCACGAAAGCCTCAGCCAAATAGCGAAAGAACTGGTGACTGCTCATGCCGCGGCCAGCCTGTTCGGTCTCGAGCGGCGGTCCCCTGAAAACGCTCCCTTCGTCGGCGTACACAAACATCACGTCGACGTCTGAGCTGTAGTTCAGCTCCTGCCCGCCGAGTTTGCCCAAGCCGAGCACGCAGAAACCGGTAGGCTGCCATTTGTCCGAGGCGTCCTGATGGTAGGGTTGTCCAAACCGCTCCCGCACTTGCCGCATGCAAATCTCGTACACGACTTCGAGACACACATCCGCGACGTTCGAGATCTCGAGTGTGATTTCGGCGGTGTCAGCGAGCCTGGCAAGGTCCCGCGCCGCGACGCGCAACATCTCCTGACTCTTGAACGCGCGGAGACGACTAAGAGCGTTCTCGTGATCCCGCCGGCGCAACAGCGCTGGCAACCACTTGTTCACCGCGTGTCGCAACCCATGGACGCTTCGTGGCGTTTGCAGCTC
>JAXDCU010000581.1:0-4151 GCA_034677645.1 Verrucomicrobiia bacterium | reverse complement strand
CAGCCGGGCGGCCCGGCGCCGCCCAACCTGCCGTTTATTCCACTCGCAGCGGCGCTCCGGTTGCGTCCCCGCAGAGCCGTATCCTCCGCTGGAGCAAGCCGACCACGCGTCGGGCGCCCATCCAATGCAAGCCTTAGTCGAAGAGCCTTAGTTGAACACGCGAACACCATGAAATGATTGACTCCAGTCTCAGGCGCGCACTTGACAACACTCATAGTAGTGCGTGCGCTTCAGCGCCGCTTTCCGAGACACGGTTCATGGCGAGCCTCCACGTTCCTGAGAACGCGCTTTGGGTCCATGAACCAGATGCTTGACCACGAAGGCCGCGAAGACCACCGAGGAAGAGCTATTAGGAACCTCCGTGGTCATCGTGCGCTTCGTGGTGATTGTTTTGTCGGTTCATGGGGAGATCAGCCGCTAACCCGCGCGCCCTGCGGCGCCGGCCATCATTTGACGCGCAACGCCCCATCAAGCACAATCCCGACACGGGGTGTTGCGCGCGCGTACGACCGGTCCGAGCCGGTCCGCGGCCAAAGACACCATTTCCAAATCAACGGCCTGATGAAACTAGCGTTAATCATTCTTCTTGCTGGAGCTTGGTGCAGTCTCTTCCGTGTTGCGGGGAGCCAAGTCCTTTTTGAAGCCGATTTCGAGAAAGAGCTGACCGGCCAAATTCCGGAGGGGTTTCTGGCGCTCGACGGGGCTTTCGTGGTCCGTGAGGATAAGGGAAACAGAGTGCTCGAATTGGCGGGAGCGCCTCTGAGCGCATACAGCATCCTATTCGGGCCGCCCGTCAGCCATAACATGTCGGTCACGGCTCGTGTTCTGGGCAAGAACAAGGGACGCCGCTGTCCAGCGTTCGCGGTCGGCTTGCTCGGCGCCGGCGGTTACCGTCTGCAGGTCAGTCCTGGAAGGAAGGAACTGGAACTTTTCAAGGCCGACAAACGCATGGCAAACGCGCCGTTCGATTGGCAACCCGGTAAATGGCTATGGCTCAGGCTGGCGGTGACCAGGGTCAAGGAAGGGGAATGGCAAGTCAGGGGAAAAGTCTGGGGCGAAGACGCATCAGAACCGGGGACATGGGCGGTGCGCTTTAGCGACACTTCCGAGCCGAGGCCTGGGCGCGCTCTTGTGCTTGGTTGTCCAATCGCAGGCACGCCGATCTGGTACGACAACCTCAAGGTTGAGGAAACCTCGCCTGAACAGAAATGACAGAAGCCGAACATGCCAATGCCTCTGAACAGCCTCGAAAAACCACGCTGGAAAAGCCTGTTGACTTGAGAAGTTACTCTGTTACTTTTTACGCTCTTTTGCATTGAGCGCCGATGAAGACGCACGTTCCGAAAATCGATTTGAACGCCCGCAAATGGCATGTGGTGGATGCCGAGGGCAAAGCACTAGGGCGGCTTGCCGCTCAGGTCGCCAATGTTCTGCGTGGTAAGGATAAGCCAGTGTTCACGCCATTCCTGGACACAGGCGATTTCGTCGTCGTCATCAACGCTGAGAAGGTCCGCCTCACCGGCAAGAAGGAGACCGACAAGAAGTACATGAGCTATTCGGGCTGGAAAGGCGGCGAAAAATACGTGTCTGTGGCGGAAATGCGCAGCCGACAGCCGGAGCGCTTGATCGTTCACGCCGTCAAAGGCATGATACCCAAGAACCGACTTGGCAACAGGCTCCTGACCAAACTCAAGGTCTATCGCGGCAACATCCACCCGCACCAAGCTCAGACGCCGACGCCCCTTAAAGCTCAGGCTTAACACGTACCTGCCCAAATGACCCAGGCCATCGAATTCGCGGCTACCGGCCGCCGGAAAACATCGAGTGCGCGTGTCAGGCTTATCCCTGGCGCCGGAAAAATCACGATCAACAACCGGCCGTTTGAGAACCACTTCCCCGTGGAGTCCCAGCGGGCACACGCCATCCAGCCCTTGGTTGCAACGGATACAGCGACCAAATTTGATGTTCAGGCCAAAGTCCAAGGCGGCGGTCTCGCCGGTCAGGCCGGCGCCATGCGTCATGGCATCGCCCGCGCTCTTTTGCTTGCCGATCCAAATCTTAAGCTGGCTCTTCGCTCTGGTGGTTTCCTCACGCGCGATTCACGCATGCGCGAGCGCAAGAAGTACGGTCAGCCTGGCGCGCGCAAACGGTACCAATACAGCAAACGATAGAGCCCCTTACGGTTCATCGCGTGCCGCGACGGTCCTGTGGCTTGATGTATCGCACGATGCCGTCGTTCCCCGACGCTCTTTCCGCACTACAGCAGCCATGAGCCTGCGTTGGGCACGCAAGAAAAGACTCCACAACAAAGCTGCCGCGCAGACCGCCACAATCGATCTGCGCCGGCAAGCAACCGCAAGGTCTAGCGTGTAGTCTCGGTGAGCGGTGTCACTCGCAACCTGATGAAGCGCATCCTGCTGGTTTCCACAGGTAGCAGATAACGCACCTCGACCAGCTCTGCCCCGGCGTCGGTCTCGGCTAGCCGTTCCTTCGCCATGTCCGCGGCAGGCCGCCAATTGATTAAGTCCTCGCTGCACTCGACCCGGTACTCAAAGTCCAGGCGGGGCTTCACCCGGACATAGTTCATCACCAGATACCCATCTTGCACATGTGCGACAGGGAATCGCAGTAGTCCAAAATTCGCCACCGCGGCCGCCGAAATGCCATCCTCCACAAGATCGGATTCACCAACTGCCAGGCTCTCACCGGGTCCTTCGACAGTATTTGCCGCACCGGCCAAGCCCGCCCGAGATAACCCGTCAATCTGAGACGGCAGAACGCCTTCGCCCATCCCCATTGGTGTATCGCTGTCCGAGATCGTGACCGTCGCACTCGAAGGAGTGCCGATCGAATAGCCGGTGCCAGCAGCCAGCGTCACGATCGCTGTCTCGTCGCCTTCCACTTCCGTGTCATCAAGAGCGCTCACTGTTTTAGTCGCCGTGGCCGACATCGCGGCGAAACTCACGGTAGTCCCGAGGGCCGTGTAGTCCGCGCCGGCAGTCGCCGTGCCGCCGACTGTGATGTTCACTGTCAAAGCCGAGAATGTGGGCCCCTTACGTATGAATCGGAATAGCCCCGTGCTCGGACCGAATTCAGACGCCTCGTTGTCCAGAGCTTCAACAGTAATGACCGGAATAATCACCATGCCAGGTCCCAAGGAAAGCTCGTCATCCGCCAGCGTCACGGTGGCGGATGAAGGGTCTCCGACGGTGTAACCGGTCCCCGCCGCCAGCGTTACGACAACAGTCTCGGTGACTTCGGATGCCCCGTCATTTATGGGACTGACGGTCTTGACCGCTGTCGCTGACCCTGTGACAAATGTCACGCTTGTCTCGATCGCCGTGTAGTCCGTTCCTGCCGTCGCTGTGCCTCCAACCGTGAAGTCAACCGTCAGCGCATCAGCAGTCGAACCGGTCCGCGCGAACACGAAAACACCCGTCGTTCCTCCCTCGCTGGCAACAGCATCGGCGGCAACTACCGTTACGACAGGCAACTCAACAGCCGAATCGTCGTCTTTGATCGTGACGGTCGCGGTCGCGGGAGTGCCAACTGTGTAACCGTATCTCACAGGCAGGACGTTCACGATCACGGTCTCATCGTCCTCTTCCTCCGCGTCGTCGATCGCGGTAACAACCTTCGTCGCCGTGGTCGACCCGGCATCGAAAACCACGCTGCTGCCGATTGAGTCGTAGTCCCCGCCACTAGTGGCCGTCCCGCTGACCCTGAAGTACACCGTCAGCGTGTCGATTGTCGACCCAGTTCGCGTGAATGTGAAGGTTCCCGTGCCCTCCGTGGTTCCCGACTCGCCAGCCAACGGATCCGTCGCTTCCACTGAAACGACTGGCGCATCGTCGTCATCTTTGACCGTCACCGTCGCTTTCGAAGGCGTGCCGACGGAGTACGCGGCGTCGGCCGCCAATGTCACAGCCACTGTCTCGTCGGCCTCGTCCTTTGTGTCGTCGATCACAGTCACATCTATCGTCGCGGTGGGCGAGCCAGCATCAAAAGTCACGCTGGTCCCAATCGCTGTGTAATCCGTTCCGCTAACCGCGCTCCCCGTAATGGTGAAGTTCACCGTCAAAGCGTCGGTAGTCGGCTCGGTCCGAGTAAATGTGAATGTGCCAGTGTCTTGCCCGCTGCCAGGCTCACCG
>JAXDCU010000580.1:0-2773 GCA_034677645.1 Verrucomicrobiia bacterium | reverse complement strand
CCGGGGCCGTATGGCATTGTGCTGCCGGGGCTTGAGCAGTACACGGGCATGCGCGGTGCCACGCTCGAGCGTCCGGAGTCGAATCCCGGCAGTGTCATACGGAACTGGCTCATGTGGCCATATTACGAACCATGCTTATCCGGTTGTCACACCTGCTCAATAGGCATAGTTTGACGGCGTGGCTGACGATTCAGAACGAGCAGTTCGGAAGAAGGCTCAGGTGTGACAACCGGATAAGCATTTTACGAACGATGGAGGGGTGGCCGTATCGGCCTGCGCTCTCTGACGAAGTGGACCACCGTTGCGCCAGAGGACTTCGAACACGACTCGAGAATCAGCCTGCTGGAAACCCGCCAGTTGCGGCGTCATTTCCTCGGAGGCGACGAGCGCGGGTGCGGCAGGTATCCAACGAACCAGTTTTGCTTGCGCAGATGCCAGGTTTCATCCTCGATGCGGCCCTGGCATCGACGCCCGGCGACCAGAGCTGGGTCGCTGTGTGGGTGGAGATCGACGCGGCCCATGCCGGCGACAACTACCCCCCTTCGACCCTCTGGCATTCATTCGCGGACGCGCGGACCGGGGCCTGGTCTGTGCCAGCCGTCCTGGCGGAACTGGCCGGAGTTGGCCACCAATTGCGTTTGGTGCCGTTTGGCGCCGGCCTGGCGTTGGTGTTCCTGCAAACCGACGAAGGCGTCATGGCCCGGAGCTTCGAGGCGATGGCCAGTGCATGGGACGGCAAGAGGTGGACGCCACCGCGGCCACTCCTGCCGGCCACCCCGCTCACGGGCTTTGCGGTCGCCGGCACAACAGACCTCGTGACGATGCCACTGCAGTTCGCCTTCGTCACACCGGAAGGCATCCTGCAAGTTGTCGGTTGGAACGACATTGGCGCTTCCGATGCGCTGCCTCTCGCATCGGGCGCGGGCAACGATCTGGCCTTTGCGCTGGCGCCCGGTGCACAGCACCTGAGTTGGTCCCGACAAGATGGCGGCATCGGCAGGTACAGTTTCCAGGTGTCCGAGGGGAATCAATTGCATAGCCGGATTCAGGAATTCGGCGGTTGCGGCCTTCCAACTCGATCCCGCGGGAGAGTCGAATGCCCGATCTGGATGTGCGTATCGGACTCGTCGGACCAAGCTCGCGACTTGGACCGGCTTTGGCACCACGGTCAATTCCTGGTTTCCGGGACACCTTTGCCACCCCTTTGCTGGGGGTTGGAAGGCGATCGAACTTGCCAGGCGCGCCGAGCCGGAGCATTCTAAGCGCGGCGTTGTGGACGCACGCCACCCCATATGCATGAACAGGAGAACGACAGGACACAGTAGGCGCAGGTTTCTGCAGACCACCGCGGTGGTGACGGCAGCGGTTCCGGCGGCCGTACTGGCCCAGCAGAACATCGACGAGCCTTCCGCGGACCTGCCGACGGGGCCATTGCCGCCGAGCAAGGAGACGTTGCAAAAGGGCAAGATAGGTGCGCTTGAGTTCAGCCGCCTGATCCTGGGTGGCAATCTCATTGGCGGTTACGCTCATTCGCGCGACTTAGCTTATGTGTCGGCCTTGATGCGGCGCTACAACACCGACGCGAAGATAGTCGAGACATTTGAAATCGCCGAGACGCACGGCGTGAACGCCATGAATAGTTGGGTGAAAGACGGCAATTCCCAGCTTCAGCATCATTGGAAACGTGGCGGGAAGATGAAGTGGATAGCCCAGGCGCGTGTGAACCCGGACGGCGGCCTTGACCAGTTCAAGCAGGCTATTGACCAGGGCGCCGTGGCGGTGCATGTGACCGGCGACGTGGCGGACGCACTCGTTCAACAAGGGCGGCTCGACACAATTGGCCGCATTCTGGCGGTGGTGCGCGAAGGCGGGTGCGTGGCTGGAGTTGGCGCGCACGGTCTCGGGACTGTTGTCGCGGTGGAGAAAGCGGGGCTAAAACCCGATTTTTACGTCAAGACATACCATTCACACGATTACTACACGGCGCCGAGAGCGGATGAGACAGGCGATCTGGGAGGCCACGACAACTCGTGGTGCAAGGACCCGGAAGAGGTGGCGGATGTGATGTTCAGTGTCAAGCAGCCGTGGATTGCATTCAAGGTGTTGGCGGCTGGCGCCATACATCCGCGGAGCGGGTTCCGATTCGCTTTCGAGGGCGGCGCTGATTTCATTCTGGTCGGCATGTTCGACTGGCAGATTTCGGAGGACGTCAAGATAGTCAAGGAGACGCTTGCGAATTTGAATCGGACGCGCCCGTGGCGGTCGTGAGGAGCGATTGCGGGTGGAGCCAGGCGCGTCTGATCCTTGTGGGGCGTTCGCGAAAGGGTGGAACGCCGCGTTGGCGCCGCTTCGCCGGACCACAGTCCCCTCGTGAGAACAGCTCGGTAATGAAATGAGCGACACAAAGAAACTGCAGTCCGGCGAACCTGGCGCACGCAAGGCACGGACGACATCTTCCCGTCTTATGTCGCTCGATGCACTGCGCGGTTTCGACATGTTCTGGATCGTGGGCGCCGGCACTTTGGTGGCGGCGCTGCGGAAAGTGAGCGACGCCGGACTGGTCCGCGGGCTGGCAAACCAACTGGACCACGTCGACTGGGAAGGTTTTCATTTCGAGGACCTGATTTTCCCTATGTTTGTGTTCATTGTGGGGGTGTCGTTGGTCTTCTCGCTTGACCGGGCGATGGAGCAACGAGGGCGCCGCGGCGCCGTTTGGCGGATCGTGCGCCGCTCTTTTTTGCTCTACTTTCTGGGTGTGTTTTACTATTGGGGC
>JAXDCU010000579.1:0-3697 GCA_034677645.1 Verrucomicrobiia bacterium | reverse complement strand
AAATCGAGACGCGTTTGCTGCGATTTGCCGAGCCACGTCGTACTGACCGGCAACAGCCGGGCCGTATCCTCGGTTGTGATGATGTAATTGGTTAGCACTGGCGTCGTTACTTCGAGGCTCCGTCGTGTCGCGACATCAAGGGCGCCGCTAACTGACAAACCGGTGCGCCGCTGGTAGGCGCTGAGCGCGGCCCGCGTTTGCGAGCCCAGAACGCCGTCGAGTGGGCCTGACGAAATGCCGGCGCTCGCGAGGGCAATCTGCGCTTCGAGCACGTTCTGAACGGATCGCTGTCCCTCGCTTGCTTGCGCAGTGTTTGTGATGGAAGGCAGAACAGGCGCATTGGTCGGTTGCGCGGTCCGCGGTTCAGGCGCGCGCGAAGTATTGGTGAGCTGGACACGTGTTGGCCTTGACTGTGTTGGGAGAGGACCACGAATTGTCCGAGCCAAAGCAGTATCGTACGTCACCGCGGTGCGCCAGATCATCCAGCCCAGAAACAGCAGACCGGCCGCGGCGCCGATCGCATAGCAAGCGTTGCGCCAGCGCCAGCGGCGTTTGAGCACCTTGTATCTGGTGTAAACCTGCACGCGGCTAGTTAGCCATAGAAACAACGCACCGACCAAGTGTGAATTAGCATCGGCGCTGGAAGGCTCGCGGCTTCGAGAAACTCGCGGTTTAGCTCTTGCCAAACTTTGGTGCATATGTATCAAAGTTTGGCTACGCGCCGCGCTGGCTTGCCAAGACAGTATCATGTCGTAAGCTGGCTCCGTGGACCGACGGGAAGCAAACGCGTCTGGGACTGACCGAGATCGGAGGAGGTCTCGTCCTATCGCTGGGTTTCCCATGACGGGCGCGGTCGTCTCAACGGACGACAACCCTGGCGCAGTGGCCTGCGTGGCACTGGCGGCTTTTGGGTTGATTGTCGCGACAGGGTTGAGCTTGACGGGCTGCGACGCGAGTCCGACTGTCTCGCGCGGAGTGACCACCGAGCCGGACCACACAGTCGCGCGTGAATACATGGTCGAGCAGCAGCTTGAGGCGCGCGGCCGCGACATTCGGGACGCGCGCGTGCTGGCTGCGATGCGGCGGGTCCCGCGCCATGAATTCGTGCCAGAGGACTATCGCCATGAGTCATATGAAGATCACCCACTGCCGATAGGTTACGGCCAGACAATATCACAACCGTACATCGTCGCGTTCATGACTGAGCAACTAAGCTTGCGACCGACTGACCGCGTGCTCGAGGTTGGGACTGGCTCAGGCTATCAGGCGGCGGTGCTGTCATTGCTGGTGGCGGAGGTTTACACTATCGAGATTGTCGAGCCGCTGGCGCGACGGGCTGAACTCGACCTGCAGCGGCTCGGCTACAAGAACGTTAAAGTGCGCGTTGGCGATGGCCACCTGGGCTGGCCAGACGCGGCTCCGTTCGATGCGGTCATTGTCACGTGCGCGCCCGACGAAGTGCCGCCGGCGTTGATCGCACAGCTCAAGGATGGAGGACGACTGACAATACCCGTGGGCGAGTTTGGCGATCAGAACCTCTGGCTCTTGACAAAGCAAGGCGGGGAGGTGAAGAGGCAGGCTGTATTGCCAGTTCGGTTTGTGCCAATGGTCCGCCAGAACGAGTCTGGCGCCGGTCAGGCACCCCGAGAATCGCACTGATGCCTATCACGAAACTTGGTTCCAAAGCCCACTCGCCTGGGAGTGTTGTTGCATGCCTGTTCGACATAGTGCCTGTTGCCGTGGCGGCTTGGTGTGTTTGCGGTCGAGGCGAGACGTCGGCGCCTCGCCCGTTGCCGGACCATCCGGGCAACGTGTTTCTGACCGACGAAGCCGTGGCAGCCGAGCTCCCGCCGGGCAACGCGGACGAATGGCGCCTGCTCAATTACGAGGGGACAGTTCTCGCGCGTGGCTCGGTCGGTGACGGTCGCGTGAACCTCGGAAAACTCCCAGTGGGCTGGTATGAACTGGTGCGCGGTGACGATTCGACCTCGCTCGATGGCAGGAGGAGCCTTGCCGTACTGGAACCGCTGAAGGCGCGCATTCCCGCCACTTCCCCCATCGCCCTCGACGTGGCAATGGCTTGGTTCTATGACTCCGAGCGAATGGCGGCCGCGGCAAGCCTCTGCAGCCTGGCCGGCGTGAATTGGGTGCGTGACAGGCTCAACTGGGCTGAGATGGAACCTGATCGTGGCCGATTCAGCGGGCCTAATCGGTATGACCAATCCGCCAAAGTCCAGGCGGCAGCGGGCCTGCGAGACCTTCAGGTCATGCACAGTTCACCGCGATGGGCGAATCCGGAGACGAAACGTTTCCCGTTGGACCTGCGTGACGGGTACAGGTTCTATCGCGAGATCGCGCGGCGGTGGCGGGGGTGGATGCGGGCTTTCGAACCATGGAACGAGGCGGACATCGAAGTGTTTGGCGGGCACACCGGGGCGGAGATTGCATCGCTCCAAAAAGCGGCTTGGCTTGGCCTCAAAGCGGGGAACCCCGCGCTGGTCGTGTGTCAGAATGTGTTTGCGGTAAACCAGCCGGCAATCCTGGATGATTTCCGCGCGAATCGTGCGTGGCCGTACTTCGACACGTTCAATTTCCATCACTACATCGACTTCGACGCGTATCCGCGGTGGTATACTGGTTTCAGGGCAGCTTCGGCGGGCAGGCCGCTCTGGGTGACCGAGTGCAATCTCCCAGTCAAGTGGACCGGAGACGGGCGTTTCAAGGAACCGGCCGAGTCCGATCTCAGAGTCCAGGCCGAACGCGTTGCCAAGGTCTTTGCCACTTCATTGCACGAAAGACCCGCGATGGTGTTCTACTTCCTGTTCCCACACTATGTCGAGGGACAAACCCAGTTCGGCATAGTGCGTCCTGATCTCACACCGCGACCGGCCTATGTGGCGCTGGCCACCGCGGGACGACTTCTGGCCGACGCGCAAGCCCTCGGACGAATTCGGCTTCCGGAAGGTTCGCGCGCTTACTGGTTCTCAGCCAGACCGGATGGGCGTCGGCGGGAGATTATCGTTGCATGGGCCGATGTAGACAATGCGCTCTTGGAATTGCCGGCGCCCCCTGTCCGGGTCTTTGACCACCTCGGTCGGAACAGAGAGTCCGGTGGCAGGTCGTTGCCTCTCTCGAGCGCGCCTCTATTCGTCGAAATGCCCGTCGGTTCTCACCGCCGCGCACTGGTCGATTCGCCGCCGGAGCCAGCGGAGCGGCTCGAAGGAAAACCATCGCCGGTCGTTTTCCAGGCTCGCTGGCCGACGGCGCGAGTGCGCTTGCAGGAGTCCGCGTACAAGGTGCAAGTTGGCAAGACCGAGACGGTGCCTCTGCGAATATACAACTTCAGTCGCAAAGAGGTTCGCGGCACCGTTCACGTCGAGACTTCACCCGGGTGGAAGGCGGACATGGCGCGTGAGTTGTATCTGGCGCCTGAAAACGATATCGACGCGGAGCTGAGCGTGGTCGTTCCGAGCGTGTCGCGGGCTGGCCCCGGGCGAGTTACCATCACGGGCGAGTTTGGTCGAATCGGCCGGGCGGTTTTTTCGCTCCGGCTTCAGCCAGAATGACACCGTGCGGTGCAGCCGCGGCCAAATGACACCGTCGAGAAGATCGCCGCGGTCGCATTGGCGCTTCGCCTCCGCGCCGCGCTGACGAGCCGCGGGACCACTTTCTGAATCGTAAACCATGAGTGCGAGCA
>JAXDCU010000578.1:0-3055 GCA_034677645.1 Verrucomicrobiia bacterium | reverse complement strand
GCAGTTCGTGGTTGATTTGGCTGATCTGGTCGAGCCGCTCTTGGACTTGCGCGTAAGCGCTCAGGCTCTTGCGGGCCTGCTCGACTTGGTCAGGAGTCTTGAGCAGGAGCGAGTGCATCTGGCCCTTGGCGAAGCAGCGGTTGAGGTAGAAGAAGGGGCCGTGCCTGGCGGCCGCGGCGCTGTGGCATTGGCAGTTGGGCTTGCCACACTTGATGAAACGCTCGATCAGGGAGGCGTGGAGGAGGTTGGGGGGGAGCTGAAACGAGCGGACCAGGTGGGCCTTGCGGCGGCGCAGGGCGAGGGTGGAGAGGTGGGTGAAGGACTGAATCTTGCTCATATATATAGGTAAGATATCCAAGGGGCGGTGCAATGCAAGCAAAAAAGAAAATGCCCCGAATTGCGAAAATGCTCTAAACGACTGAAACCAGCAGGATTCGAATCAGAACGCACCCCACCCTACAGAATCCCTGCAATTAGCCGAAGAAATTAGCTCGCGTCGGGTTCGTGTGTCAGGGATGCTCACTCCGTGAACCGGGTAGAAACCGATTTCACTCGGTCCCTAATTTCGCCTAAGAAATGGGGAGGCGGTGGAACGTGTTCCTGCCGGGTTGGCGGCCCCGATGCGTGCTAGAAACATAAACCTCGCTTCCCATGAAAAGGCACTTAATACTGATCTCGCTAGTCTTGTTCGCGGCTACAAGCGACATCCAGGCAACGGACGAAAGCAATTCGGCGCGCGCGCGCCGGATGGCATGGTTTAATGAAGCCCGCTTCGGCCTCTTCATTCACTGGGGCGTCTACTCCGTTCCCGCTGGCGAATGGCAAGGCAAGACAAACTACGGCGAGTGGTTCATGGAAGAGACCAAGATGCCCGTCTCACAGTACGAGCAGTACGCCAAACAGTTTGATCCGGTCAAGTTCGACGCCCATCAGTGGGTGCGAATGGCCAAGGACGCCGGCACGAAGTACATCGTGATCACATCCAAACACCACGACGGTTTCGGCATGTTCCGCTCAGCTCACACCGATTGGTGCATCAAGTCCACGCCATTCCAGCGGGACCCGCTCAAGGAACTGGCCGCCGCATGCAAAAAGGAAGGCATCCGCCTCTGTTTCTACCATTCGATCATGGATTGGCACCACCCCGACTGGGGAACGCGCCGCGCATGGAACGACAAAGCTCCACCAAACCCGCCCGACATGGACCGCTACGTCAGTTTCATGAAAGCACAACTTAAAGAATTGCTTGCCGGCTACGGACAGATTGGGATTCTCTGGTTCGATGGCGAATGGGAGAAGCCATGGACACACGAGCGCGGTTTGGACCTCTATCGCTACGTGCGCGGCCTACAGCCTAACATCATCATAAACAACCGCGTTGGCAAAGGCCGCGCCGGAATGAACGGCATGGACAAGGGACAGGGAGTCGGCGACTACGGCACTCCTGAACAGGAAATCCCCGCGACCGGTTTCGGCCCTGGCGTGAATTGGGAATCTTGCATGACCATGAACAACCACTGGGGCTACAACAAGCATGACCAGAACTGGAAGTCCGCGAGCACACTGATCCGGAACCTCGTGGATTGCGCCAGCAAAGGTGGCAACTACCTGCTAAACGTCGGACCGACCAGTGAGGGCCTAATCCCCGAACCCAGCATTGAACGCCTAGCCGCGATCGGTCGCTGGATGAATACCAACCGCGAGGCAATCTACGCCACCAGCGCGAGTCCGTTCACGCGGCTCGACTGGGGTCGATGCACGCAAAAGAGCCTGTCCGGTGGCAAAACCCGCCTCTACCTGCACGTGTTCGATTGGCCCGCCGACGGCCAGCTGTTTGTACCCGGCCTGAAAAACGAGATCGTCTCGGCGCGCATTCTCTCCTCGGGTGCTCGGCTTCCACACAGTCGGGGCACGGACGGTGTCAGGCTTTCGCTGCCCGCGTCGGCTCCAGACACGACTTCCTCAACAGTGATATTGGACATTCGTGGCGCGCCCGATACCGCGGGACTCTGATTCCGGCCAGAAGGAGGATGCTCTCGCCGTTTTGAGTGGGACCCAAACGCAGGTCGCCCACGCCCCGCGCTGGTGCGGCCGCACCGAGCTACGACTTCACTCGATGGTCAAGTCGAGCTTTCCGACCAACTGTCCCCCCAACGGCCCGGTCTCTTGCGTCATGATCACCTTGTATTTGCCGGCCGCGATCTGTGGGCCTCCCCATGAGGCCCCGCAATTCCCGCCTCATCCATACTCCATTGTCTTGGAGAGCATCTCCTTGCCATCCTCCGACGTAATGACGAGTTTTGGCGGCACATCCGCAGGCGGTCCCGAATCGCTCTTGTTGCGCGCGAATCGGGTCAACTGAACATCGGCTTCGGCCACGATTCTTGGTTCGAGGTAAATCCGCGTGCCTCTCTTGTACACGGACGATTCCTTCACGTTGGAGTTGTAACGCTCCAGTTCAGCAATTGCTCGAACTGACAGGGTCGGTTCGCTTATGACCACCTCGGCGCGTTTGGCGGCCTCGATATTCGCTTTCAAGCCCCGGCTAAACGATACTTGCCAGTCTTTCGACTTGGTTTCGCCGTAGGAAAGAGCGCCGCGCAACAGCGAGTAGGAGCCGGCAGGAAGTTGGTTTTCCCGATCGTTCAGCGTGAGATAGACTGTCTTGTCGTCTTCGCCGTGCACATAGACACTGGCAAGCTCGGACTGAATCGGCCGAGCGCCTTTTAGACTCACCGCCAGGTTGCCGGTCGGAGATGTATCGCGCGTTAGTATCGCCCGCGCCGGGTGCCCGCTGGCGCGTCGACCTTCGAAACTGAGCCGATAAAGACTTCCCTCGCATCGGACAAGGCTGCTCAGTGCTTCGCGAGGAATGTACCCGCCAGCTTTGACCTCGGTGTCTCCCATGAGAAACGCGCAACGGGAGTAACCGAACTGAGTGAACGAGCCAGTGAAACCGTTCGCAAACAGAATCAGTCGCGCGTTCTTGTCGTTGATCCTGGCGCTTCCCTCTAGCAGACAGGCTGGGCTCCACATGCAGTTGGGCTCGCGGTTG
>JAXDCU010000577.1:0-4446 GCA_034677645.1 Verrucomicrobiia bacterium | reverse complement strand
GGAGTTGCGGCCCATCTATGAGAGTGCCGAGCGCGTGCGGGGGTTAGTCTCTCATCCTTGGCTGGTTCAACAAGTAAACGCTACCGCAGCGGAGAATAGTGCATTTACGTGCCAGAAGTGGTATAAGGCGAGTCCTCATTGAACCGTTCGATGACGGCGAATTCATCGCCACGCTGACACAGCAGGATTTCACCATGATTCAGGTTGAGCAACGCGGAGCGAACTTCCCATCGTTCCGTTTCCGACATGCTTACTTCAAAATCGCAGGACTCCGGCAGTTGCCCGCTCCCGCTCAATTGCTGGTTTAGCTCCTTTGCGTAATTCAACTGTGCGGCAATCGCGCTGGACGCGGCGCAGTATCCGTTCATTTCGTCCTCAGAGAAAGAGCAGCCAGCGACTCTGTAGGGCAACATGATTTGACCGCCTCTTTTCAATCCACCCGTCAGCCGCCGCTCAATCTCCAGGCATTCATCAGGCCGGATTGAACCGGCCTTATCTGACTGCGCCGCAATGTGGCCACCCGCCCACCGTTCCAGTTCACTGACCAGAATCATCATTTCGCCCGAACGCGAGCGCACGGCATTGATTTCGCCTGTTTGAATTCGCGAGAACAGGCTGAACTCGTCGAGACCGAGAGCAGCCGCGCTCTTGTCAGTCGCGAGCGCCGCTTGCCCCGGTTTCTCATTCGTTATTTGCATAACGTTCCTTTCTTCTTTCTCGAAATCCGTTCGCCGCCAGCGGCGAAGATTTCATGTTTTCATCTGTTGCTGTAGCGCACGGCGGCCAAACAGTTTGTCCTGCAAGCAGGGCTGTGCAAGCGGATGAGGCTTTTAGTCCAAGTCCGGGCATCAGTCCCCATGCGACTGCGGTAGCAGGGACGTTGGCAAGCAGCGGGAGCAATCAGTTCTTTTTCGGCAGCGTGAATTTTGGCAACTGGTCCAAGGGGGCCGCATACAATGCTCGGGTGAACGCCTACGCGTTCAACTCGGGACTTGCCGGTCCGTTCAGTGAGGAGGCTGCCAATAATAACCTCCGGTTGGCTAACAATTCTTACGGACACCGGGCGGGTTGGTCGTTCGACGGAGCAGACTGGATTTGGTATGGGCTCGCGGCGACAAACGCCCCGGAAGATTGGAAATTTGGCGCGTACGCGGGATCCTCTCTGACTCCCGGCGAAGCCTCGTCTGTTAGGCGCGGGCGCTTCGCTGTTTCCTTCGTTTCGCATCCGCTCCACTCCGGCGCTGCGCTTTCCGTCGCCTACCTTCCAACCGAAGCAGTATGTGTTAGCGATTCCCGCTCTTAAAACTTCACTGCTGGCGATGGCATTACGCCTTGAGCGACGCCATATCAATGACGAAGCGATATGCTTGAGCAAGTGTTCCCACGCTTCACTGATTTTCTGTATTGGAATGATTTCGATGTCCGAAGCGATTTTGTGTTTCGCGCAGAAGTCGAGCATTTCCTGGGTTTCAGGAATGCCACCGATGGCTGAACCGGCAAAATTGCGGCGCGGCAAAATCACCGATCAAGTTCTGCTGGTTTGGAGATAGAGAAATGTCATTCCACTGAAATTTCGGCAAGTCACTGGCGCGAATCGCCGTTCCGATGGTATGGCCCAACTGCGCTTGTCAACGATACTACGGGTCGGCTCGAACACCCCGGCTCGCCGCTTCCGTTCCTCGTTGACAATGCTCGTTGGGCCGGGGCGGGGACGGCGATTAGGAATTCGCGCCGGGGTTTCTGACCAGTGGGAGAGAGCGCTGAAGCTTTCAGCGCAGCAAATCGTTTTCATGATGGAATCTTCAATCCCATCACTTAAATGGCTTCTGTTGTGGTCTCGTTTTGCCCTCTTTTCAACGCTTGTTGGCTATGCGTACTTCTGCTAACGGCAACCTCAATTCGCCATCATTTCGAGCAAGCGTTGTAGTACGTAAGAACTCATGAAAATCGCCGATGCAAACCTGAAGACATCCCCTCGAAGTTGCGGTCATTGATGGCCGCATTCCAGCGTTTCTCGTAGCGCCTGAGCGCGAAGCGAAGATGATTCGCCTGATAGACAAATACGATACTCGGATTCAGTTGAAGGCAGACGCCTATAAATGGCTTTGGAGGAGTTTCGCATTTTGAATTTAACGCATTTTCGTTGAACTGCGTTCTCTCAAAAGCTTTGAGCCTATTGCTACGCCTACACGACGATCACCACCGAACTTCAGAAGGCGAGCGGCGTATTTGCCGCAATCAAGAACCCGGCAGAATATCAACTCGCATTCAAGCTGTTAGATCAGAGAGCCAGCTACTGTAAGAGAGGCTTGCTGATCGTGAGAGGGAGTGGCTGAACGTGTTATCCGAACCATATTTCTGGTGAATGCTGACCAATTTAGGGATACGAAGATTCCTCTAAACGGGCATCAAAATGGGAACTAAAATGGGAACTGACAGTGTTGAAACAGGCTCGTACGTGTAGGAAATTGTTGAAGATTGTTCGCTTGATTTACAGCAACAACGAGGTTAAACTCCTTATCAGTGCAGCACTTAGAGAAGTCTCCGCTGCCGAACGGTTTAGGCGGGATTCGGAATAGTTGAAAGTTTTGTTCGATTCCGACCCTCGCCTCCAATTCCAAGTTGCCATGAGGCAACGGATTGCAGAAGCCAGAGGAGGAAGTGCCAGTGAAAGTGCCAGTGAAATTATTACCGGGACACAACCATTGAACTACCCCGGCAATACCCGGCAATCACTCGCAACGACGGGATTCGCTGCCCGTCTGGTGTAGCTGATACACCCAAAACCACGTTCAGCCTCATAGCCTCGGACGAAGAAAGTCTGAGCTATGAAACGTCGTTTCATCCTCTACCGCCGCAAGCGCGGCGGCATGTTCTACGTTGAAGACACCGAAACCCGGAAGCAGGAGAGTCTCGGCACGCGCGATCGCGCAGAGGCCATGTCTCTGCTCAACGCCCGCAACGAGTCGGTTCGCCAGCCGCAACTGAATCTTCACATCGCCAAGGCATATCTGGCCGGGACAGATTCAGGCGTGTCAACGCGAACGTGGCAAAATGCCCTGGACGCCATCATCGAATCCAAAACCGGGTCAACCAAAGACCGCTGGCAGCGCGCCGCGAAAGAAAAGGCAATGGACCTGATTCGTGACCGGGTGATCATCGAGACACAAGGCGAGCAACTGCTCGCCTGTCTCAAAGCCGGAACCGTCAGCACGAATGTCCATCTACGCAAGCTGCACAACTTCTGCCTCGCGATGAATTGGCTGCCCTGGCCGATCATTCCCAAGCGCCTCTGGCCAGAAGTTCGTTTTCAGCCCAAACGAGCGATCACCATCGAGGAGCATCAGCTCATCCTGGAGCGCGAAAAGAATCCGGAGAGGCGGAGCTTTTACGAGCTGTGCTGGCATCTCGGCGGCTCGCAAACTGACATCGCCAACCTGAAAGCGGAGGATATTGATTGGGGCAACCGAACCATCGCCTACACACGCCAGAAGACCGGCAGTCTCGCGATGATCCACTTTGGCGAAGAGATCGAGGCGGTTCTTCGCCGTCTGCCAGACACCGGCCCGTTGTTTCCCTACCTGCAATCCGTCCGGTGTGGCGACCGTGCGACTGAGTTCAAGCAACGTTGCCGGGGGCTTGGTATCAAGGGTGTGTCGCTGCATTCCTACCGTTATGCCTGGGCCGAACGCGCCAAGCAATGCGGCTACCCGGAGCGGTTTGCACAAGAGGCGCTGGGCCACAACAGCAAGGCGGTGCATCGCGCCTATGCGCGAAGGGCACAAGTGCGGCTGCCATCTTTGGAAAGTTATGAACGGCAGGCAACGGATGGCCGAATCATTCCCTTGCCGTCGGTTTCGTCGAAGCTGGATCGGAACGACCACTCGATCTCAGCGGCCGGTTGAACGCCGCACTCTGCGTCGCTGCGCGCCCGCGAGCCTTCTGCTTGCGGGCGTTTCGTTCCCGCCAGTAGCTGCAGATCGCATCACTGGCACGGGCGAGCCACTTTTCGTCCCGGCGGAGTTGCTCCAGTAATTCCGTGGCGAAGAACTTCGTGCTGTTGCGTGGGGGATGCCCAAGCGGTTTCAACAAGCCTGCGGCGACAAGCATGGGAACTTCATGCGGTTCGAAGCCGAGAAACCAAGCTGTTTGGGTGGCGGTCAGGCGGGCGGGGGCGATTTTCCAACTGAGGAACTCGGTTTGTTGCGCGGTCTCGTTCATACAAACGACACCCTTATCAAGACCGAATCACTTTGTGGTGTATCCAATACACGAGAACTACACCTGAATTACCCACTCAAGACTCCGCCTATAAGCCTCTTATACCACTTCTGGCACGTAAATGCACTATTCTCCGCTGCGGTAGCGTTTACTTGTTGAACCAGCCAAGGATGAGAGACTAACCCCCGCACGCGCTCGGCACTCTCATAGATGGGCCGCAACTCC
>JAXDCU010000576.1:0-3256 GCA_034677645.1 Verrucomicrobiia bacterium | reverse complement strand
ACGGGGCTGGTGAGTGTTTCGCGTGGGCGGCGACGCGCGATCCAAAGGCTCGTGAGCGCGCTCGGCAGGCATTTGAAGCGCTCAGGTTCCTCCAGATCGTCACCCAGGGCGGTCCGCACTCGCCACCGAAGGGTTTTGTGGCGCGAACGATTCGGCCCACGGACTGGCCCGATCCAAATGCAGGCCGTCTTGAGAGAGATCGCCAGGTGCGGAAGGGCGACGCGCTTTGGAAGGTCTACGAACCCCGCTGGCCCATGAGTAATGACGGCCACTGGTACTGGAAAAGCGACACCAGCAGCGACGAACTCGATGGACACTATTTCTTCTACCCGCTCTATTTCGATCTCTGCGCCGAGACCGATGCCGAAAAAGACCGCGTCCGCCAGGTCGTGCGTGATCTGACCGACCATCTGCTCACGCACAATTACGTGCTGATCGACCACGACGGTCGGCCAACGAGATGGGCCATCTACGGTCCTCAGTACCTCAACGGCGACCCGCGTTGGTATCCCGAGCGCGGTTTGAATTCGCTCAGCATACTGAGTTACCTCGCTGTCGCGGCGCACGTGACTGGCGACGCGAAATACGCGGCTGCCTCGCGGGAACTGATCGATAAACATGGGTACCACCAGAACGCCATGTACCCAAAAGTCCAGTACGGGCCTGGGTCGGGCAACCAGTCTGACGATGAGATGGCGTTCATGTGTTTCTACAGCCTTCTCCGCTGCTCGACCGACGAACGGCTCAAGGACCAGATCAGGTTCGCTTTGTTCGGTTACTGGGCCAACGAAGAGCCGGAGATGAATCCACTCTTCAACTTCGCCTGTGCTGTTCACTGCCTCGACGCGACCGTTGCCAATCCGTTCGGGCGGTTCCCGCTCAAACCCTGGAAGGGCTGGTTTGAAGACGCGATCCAAACGCTCCGCGGATTCCCAATTGACCGTCTCAATTGGTCGCATCGGAACAGCCATCGTCTCGACATCGTCCCACTCCGCCCACAGCAATCGACTGACTTGTACGAGCCTGACGAGCGGACGCGCGGTTTCCGAGTCAATGGCAAGGTGCTACCCGTCGAAAACCGCCACTTCAATCATTGGAACACGGACCCGTGGGCGCTCGATTATGGCGGCGAAGGCGACGTGCTCGCGTCGGGCACGGTCTTCCTGCTTCCTTACTACATGGGCATGTATCACGGCTTCATCGAGAAACCCGATCAGGACAGGCAGAAGCCATAAGGAGAAAAGGCCGCGATGTTGCCTTGCGCGAAGGGCGAGCGTTCACCAGCTTGACGGCATCGCTCTTGCGCCCGCTCTTCCCGCTCGACAGACGACCTAGCTAGAGACTACGCTTGAGCAGTCGTCTTATGAATTCGACGGTTGTTGCGCTGGTTAGCGTCGCATGCATTTTCGGTGGCACGCTGTCGGGACTGACTATCCGCAGATTCGTTCCGGCCGATCACCTCAGCACGGACTCGAAAGATGCGGTCAAGTTGGGCGCTGGGATGATCAGCATGATGGCCGCGCTCGTGCTTGGATTGCTTGTCAGTTCCGCGAAGCACAATTTCGACTCGACCAACGCCGCGATTGTCGAAGGAGGCGCGAAGACCATCGTGCTAGATCGGGTGTTGGCCAATTACGGGCCGGAAGCCAACCTATTGCGCGAGCGCTTGCGTCAGACAGTCGTCACCAGTATCCAGTTGCTGTGGCCTGAAGAGCGCCTGAAGGAGTCATTGGGCGCCTTCGAAAAGGGCGCCGCGCTGGAGAAGTTGCTGCAAGAGATTAGGGAGTTGAAGCCGCAAAACGCGGCCCAGCAAGCCCTGCAGCAGCAGGCACAGGGTATCTGCAATGACATGCTCATGAGTCGGTGGGTGCAGATTGCCCAGGCGCAGACATCGCTCCCCGTTCCGTTCCTGGTTATTCTGCTTTTCTGGCTCACAATGCTATATGCGAGCTTCGGGCTCATTGCGCCGCGCAATATCACCGTCATTGTTGTTATGTTCGTGGGTGCATTGGCGCTGGCGACGGCTCTGTTCCTGATCCTCGAGATGAACCGCCCGATGGCCGGAACGATCAAAGTCTCAAGCGCGCCAATGTTGAAAGCCCTGGAGCATCTCGGCCGGTAGCGGCCGTTGCAGGCGGTTCGCCCCGACCCGACCGACCCCGCGGATACCATGGGTCAACGAGATGAGCCGCGGTCTGTTCCAGATTCGTTCCGGTCCTACAACTTGCGCTAGTCCGGGGAATCCGCGGGCGCGCCTCATCCGACGCGGAACAGCCCGTTGGCGCCGCGGCAAGCAAATCCTCCGCTCATGTCCTCACTGCGCCGGAATTGTAATCATTGTCATTGGCTCGCGCTGGCCTGTGTCGGCAAGGGTGAAGAGCATCATGAGCAGCGCGAAGGCGCGTTTTGTTTTGAGGTCGCAGTCGTGTACCCAAAAGTAGTGGTCGCGGTAGGGGACGGCCGCGAACACGTCGGCGGGCCGGCTTCGGGAGCAGTGAATCCGGAACTGGCCAGGCGCGGGCAGTCCCGGTGTGGCCCGTCCTTGGGCGACGTGGTCGGGTGGCACGTCCACGTGCGCCGCCATCATCCCCATGATGTGCAACAGTGAGCGCGTGAGAACAGCCACTTCCCGGTCGTTGGCCGGCGTGGCGCCGAAAACCAAACGGAACTCCTGCGCGTCTGGATTGAGCTTTAACAGACGCCGCACCTCGGCGATGTCCTCGAGCGTTTCTGGCGTAATCCCCCTGGTGTGAAAACTGAGCAACATGGTTTGGAGAGTCTGCGTGTCTTGGTGGATGCGCAAAGCGACCGCGCCGGACAGCTGGATTTTCCGAAGCAGCTCGAGCACACGCAGGAATTCTGGCGAGGGCGGTGTCACGCCTACCACTGCCATCTCTTGATTCTTCAATCCGTTGAGAGAGGACACCGCCGAGAACAACACGCCGTCGGCGGGCCAGCCCGCCTGAATCAGAAAGAACACTGAGTCGGGCTGCAGCGGCATCATCGCTGATCGCACGAACCGGTTTCCCGTGAGCGGCTGGTAGGTGATCGTGGGGCGGTCTGTGTACCGCCCGCCGGCGCCCAACCCCAGGCTGTTGTTCCCGCCATTCTCGATGCTGCCCCCGATACTGACGTCCGTCTCCAGCGTGTAGCCGGACACGATCTGCCCGACATCGACATGAATCGGCGGATCGAGATAACGGAGTTTGACGATGTTGAGCAGCGCCTGGCGCTTCCAGGACTCCGCGATCGAGGC
>JAXDCU010000575.1:0-5940 GCA_034677645.1 Verrucomicrobiia bacterium | reverse complement strand
CTCAAAGTCGTCACTCACGACCTCCTCCCCCACCGATCCACGCAGGCACCAGCCGCCAGGCCGTCCGCAACTGCTTGTCCAGTTCCTTGTAGCCCGGCTCCTTCACCGCCAGGAACCGCCAGAACTCGCGGGAGTGATTCATGTGGACGGTGTGGCAGAGTTCATGGACGAACACGTAGCGCACCAGTTCGGGCGGCAGAAACAACAGCTTCATGTTCAGGCTTACCGTCCGATGCCGCGAACAACTGGCCCACCGGGTCTTCTGCATCTTCACCAGCGTCCGGCCAACCGGCAGATGTTTCTCACGGCTCATTTCACGGAGCCAGGGCACAAGGGCGTCATGGCAGCGCCGGGCCAGCCAACGGCGCAGGGCATCCTGGCACGCCGCCACGTTCTCGACGTTGCCGCTAATCACCACCCGTTCCTGGCTCTGGCGATACACTCCCGCCCACGGCGTCTGGGCTTCGCGGTATTCCACCTGCCAGGTCTCGCCCAAGGCCCTGAGAACGACGTGATCCGGCAGCTCGCCGGGCGGCTTCGGTTCAAAGAACTTGCGCTGCTCCTGCAACCGCCGCTGGGCCGATTCGATCCAGTGTTTCTTCCGCGACAACAGCGCCGGAATACGCTGCGGATCGAACCCGCGTGGCACAATGACCTCCAGGCCCCGTTGCAGGGTCATCTTCAGCCGGAGATTCCGGGCCTTCGGGCTAACCTTCACGGCATACTGCAGGGCTGCCGCGCTCACGTCCCCGGCCCTCCGCTTTGGCTGGTAAACCGCGCCTTCTTCAGGAGCTTGATGCAGCGGTCCACGAAATCCTTGCCCTTGCCATGCAACCCCAGGTTTCCGAATCGGCCCGCCAGAAGCATGGTGAACTCCCGATAAAGCGCCGTATCCATCTCCTCCTTGAGGAACCATTCCGGGAAGCACAGCTCATTTGCCTTGCCCACAATGGCGTCGGCCACGTCGTCCGGCTGACCGACCTTTTTCACGTCCGGGCACCGCTCAAACACCAGCTTCGCAATCTGGTCGCGCAGTGGTCGTTTGCTTTCCGCGACCATCTCCACCACTTCCTTCGAGAGCCGCTCCAACTCGGCGATCAAGGCGATTCCCGCCAACGTGCCAGCCCGCTTCTGGTTGACGATGCGCTTCAACCGCTCGCTCAACGGCTGGTAGTCCTCGTCCTCCTCCAGTCGAATCTTCAACTCCGCCGCCAGCATGGCCTCGATGTCCAGCGCCTTGGCATCTGGGGACACTTCGTCGAGCTTCGCCAGGTAGTTTTCGTTCAACTCGTAGGTCGGGAATGCTCTTTTGAGTTCCTCCATCCGCACATGCTGGCGGATCAACTCCCGCGTCTTGGCCCCGTCCTCCTCGCTGATTTCGTATCGCTCCCTGGGATAGAGTTTCTTCCGGTAGGCCATCCACAACTTGGTCAGCCACACGTATTCGCGTTCGTATTCAGCAAGCGACGGGTCGGGCTGCACGGCCTCATAGAGGATGCGGACGTTCTTGTAGCCCTCCTCGAACTTGTCCCGCGCCGGTTCGTCCCGGTTCAGCAACGTCAGTGCCTTCATCAGCGATTCGTGGCTGCCGGAACGGTCAATGTTTTTGAACATCTCCGACAGCAACCCGATCTCCAGCCTGGACCGCTCGCGCAGCATGGAGAACGGATACGCGATGGTGCCCAGTTCGTTTTTGTCGAAGTTGAGCGCCTCGTTCAGGTTCTCGAACACGCCGAAGTAGTCAATGACGAGACCGCCACGGCCCTGCTCGCCGTTTTCGCCCCAGCCATTCTTCAGCTCGTTGTAGGGCCGGTTCACTCGTGCGATGGCTTGCAGGAGGGTGTGGTCGCGCAGCCCCTTGTCCAAATACATCGTCTGCAAGATCGGCGCATCGAAGCCGGTCAGCAGCATGTCGCACACGATGAACAGCTCCACGTTGCGGAACCGGTTCTCGTTTGTTGTCCACGCTTTAGCGTGTTCCGGGCCGCCAGCGGCCTGAAGGCTGGACACCAAACGATCCTCTTCCACCCGGGGCTTTTTGAACTCGTCAATCGCCTGTTTCCGCGTCGCTTCCCCCAGGTAATGCTGTCTGACGATCTCTTTGTCCTTCAGCGGGTCTTCCGAGAAAACGCAGAGCGACACGTCCTTGCCCAGCAGCTCATCCAACGCCGCCTTGTAGAGCGCACACGTCTCTTTGTCCCAGCAGACCAGCATCGCCTTGAACCGGTTCGGTTGGACGTGCTTCTTGAAGTGGTCCGCCACGTCCTCGGCAATTTGAGCGATGCGCCTCGGCAGCTTGAGGATGACCTCCAGCCGCGCCTCCTGCGTCTTCAGCGCGTTGCGTTCCTCCGGGGAAAGGTGGGCGAAATTCCGCTCGAACTGCTCATCCAGGGCCTTACCCCAAACCTTCCAGTCCGTCATGCGCGGTTCCCACCGGATCGGCACTGTAGCCCGGTCGCGCAGGGCGTCAGCAATGGAATACCGGTCGAGGTAACGCTCGAAAAGCTCCTGGCCGCTGGCGTCCTTGCCCTGCTCCTGGCCGAAAGCGACCGGCGTGTTCCGGTCGTTCAACTCCAGCGGCGTGCCGGTGAAGCCGAACATCGAAGCCTGGGGCAGCAGCTTCCGCATCCCGATGGCCAGCTCGCCGTATTGGGTGCGATGCGCTTCGTCCACCAGCATGATGACATCCGGGCGATTGATTTCGACCGCATCGCGCCAGTCGAACTTGTGCATGATGGTGAGAATGATGCCCCGGTAGCCGTCACCATCTCGCAACAGGGCCAGCAGGTCGTCCTTGCTCTCGGCGACCCGGCAATTCTCCGTGTTGGTCTGGACGAACTGCTTCACCATCTGGTCTTGGAGTTGGTCGCGGTCCACCACGATGATGATGGTGGGCTGGTTCAGCAGACTCCACAGCTTGCGGGCGGTGAACAGGATGGTCAGGCTCTTGCCCGATCCCTGCGTGTGCCACACGATGCCCCGCCGCCAGCCACGCGGCTTTCCCAGTTGCAGCGCACGCGCCACGAGCTTGTTGGCGGCGCGGAACTGCTGGTAGCGGGCGACCTTCTTGACCGTCTTGCCATCCTCGGTCTCGAACACGATGAAACTGCGGAGCAAATCGAGCAGGTTGCCCCGGTCGAGCAGCCCGAACACCCCGCACTTCATCTCATCGAACCGGTCAACCTGGTGCGGCGCGGGATCCCGCCACTGATGCCACCTGTGGAACGGCAGGCCCGGCACGCCGTAGAACATCTTCAACTCGTTCACCCCGCAGCAGAAGGCGTTCGAGTAATAGAGCTGCGGCACGTCGCGCAGGTAATCGCCGGTCTGCTTCGCCCCCTCGCGCCACTCGATGTGATCGTCGCGGGTGGTGGTCTTGGCCTCGGCGTTGACAATGGGGATGCCGTTGAGGAACAGCAGCGCGTCCGTCCGCCGCCGTATCCCGCCCACCCCTTCCACCCAAAACTGGTTGGTCGCCAGGAAGTCGTTGTTCTCGATGTCGTCGTAGTCCACCAGTTTCACCGGCTGGTATTGCTCGTCTGGGGCGAACTGGAAGGTCTTTTCGTTCCGCAGCCAGCACAGCCATTCCTGGTTGTCCTTCTCCGCCCGCAACTGGAAGATGATGCGGTCAGCGCGGTCGTCATCCGTGATGACGCCGGGATTCAGCTCCTTGAGCTTCCGCCGCAGAATGGGCAGGAGCAGGACCTCCCGCTCGTCATAAACGCCGTTGGCGTCGGTGCGGTATTTCTTGATGACCGCCTGCTGGTGTTCGTAGCACCAGCCGAGTTCCGGTGTCCGCAACCACTTCAAGATCGGATTCTCGACGGTGCGCGCTTCGGTGAACGGCGTGGATTGCGGCGGCATGGTCAATCCTCCGTTCGGTGTCCACGCTTCAGCGGGTTCTTGCCCTTTAACGCCTGCTGTTGTTCCAGCCGCGCCCGCGCCAGCCGGACGGCGTCGTGGAGTTTGCGCTCCAGATACGGATCGCGGAACACCAGGTCGGGCGTGAGCTTGTCCTCCTCGCGCAGCTTTTTCAGTTCCATCTCCGCCAGCTTAGCGGGCTTCCGCGACAGCGCCGTCCGCTCGAAGAGCATGGAGTTGATCTTCCTGTCCAGCGTCCGCGTGCTCCAGCGCTCGATCCGGCACATCTCCGCGTAGAAATCGCGCTTAAGCGGATCGTCGAGGTAGATGATGCGCTGAAAATGGGTCCACCCCAATTTTGCAGTCAGTGATTGCAAAATGTTTGCGTCCGGGAACACCTCGGCGAAGCGAATCATGTTGGCCAGATTGCGCTCGGAGTAGCCGCGCCCGAACTCCGCCGTCAATCTTGCACTCAGTGCGTGCAAAATCTTCTGCCCATACTCCGCCCGCTTCTCCCGCAGAATATCCCGCCGGATGCGGCAGCCAATTTGCCAGTAGAGGGTCGTCAGGCTGGCATTGACGGTCTGGGCCACGCTTTCGCGGGCCTCGATTATCAGCGCGCGCACGTCGGCCAGCAGCGCGGCGCTTCCACTGGCCCTGGCCAGTCTGGAACCGGGTTGTCGAATCAGGGCTGCGGAACGCCGTGCTTTCATAGTGATTTTACCAAACACGCCCGGCAGCAGGCGCGGCTGGCCGCTTGGCACCGCGTGCAGCGACAAGCGTTTCCGGGTACATTGCACGGAGCAGACTGCCTTCGCGCCATGGGACGATCCCGCCGGATGTCCAGGCTGCTGGCCGAGATTGTGCACGCAGCGCGGACACAATTCAACGGGACTGGCTCACGCCCCACGGTGCGGGCCTCGGTAAACGGCCTTGAGTGTAGCGGCATGACCAGGCTCTCGGCACGGGCCTGCTCGGAAGCCAGCGGCTTCTTCTGCCGCCGGATGATGTCCGCCAGCGCCCGCAGCGAGCAATGGACCGCCTGGGCAGTGGGGAAAACATCGGCAACATCCGGCTCGAGCACGACGACGTTCGTGCCTTGCGCGTAACGGCGGGCATGCTTGCCCCGCACGCCGTGGGAGAAGTCGTACCCTGCCCGCATTTCCGGTTCGTTCCGCTGTTCAGGTGCTTTCTTCATGGTCTTCTCAGCGGCATGGTCAACCCTCCATTTTGATTCGCACCTTCCCGGTCAGCAGAGTTTGCAGGCATGAGCCGCGGATTCGCGCGCCAACGGCGCAACCCTTCATCAGCCCAGGGCGCCGCCCTGGGATTGGCGGTCCATTATTGCACCAAGCCCTGAAAGGGCGGCCGTCGCGCGGAATGGTCTCAATCCCAGACATAACGTTCATCATAAGCCACGCGGTATTTCTCCAGGAAACGCCGAAATTCGTCCTGGAAACTGAGGTGCTGGTGGTGCCCGTTCTGCCCCTGGATGTAGCGCACTACAGCCGCCGCTTGTGATTCTCCCACGGAAAAGGCGCCATAGCCCGCCTGCCAGGTGAACTGCGGCACACCCTGCGTCTTCATCCACTTGGACGAACCTTTCTTGACCTCCTCAACCACATCACTGCAAGCCAGGGTGCGGGCTTGCAGAAACAGGATGTGAACGTGATCGGCCACGCCACCAGTTTGCTGTGACGGGCAGTTCAGGCGATCCAGTATCCCAACCAGATAGGCATGAAGGTGAGGGCGAACCTCCGGGTCGATGCACGGCTCGCGGTTCTTTGTGCTGAAGATGAGGTGAACGAGAAGCTTGGCGAGGGATTGCGGCATGGCGGGGATCGCCCTTTCAGGGCTGGATTGGTTTGGGGGACGGCGTCCCAGGGCGTTGCCCTGGGCTGGTGAGGCATTGCGCCTTTGGCGCGCAAGCGGGACTAGTTTCGGCAGACGGCGTGGATTGTGGCGGCATGGTCAACCCTCCATTTTGATTCGCACCTTCCCGGTCAGCAGAGTTTGCAGGCATGAGCCGCGGATTCGCGCGCCAACGGCGCAACCCTTCATCAGCCCAGGGCGCCGCCC
>JAXDCU010000574.1:0-5384 GCA_034677645.1 Verrucomicrobiia bacterium | reverse complement strand
CACCCGGCGCATCGGACGCTGCTGCGTTTCACGTCCGGCGATGAGGTTTCTTTCGAGCGCGTGTTCTCGTGGTTGGACGAGGGACTCCATCACCCCGACCTGACATTGCCGGTCTTTACAACCGACTTTTCAACGCCGCATGCTGGAGTTGGGATATTCGGCAATGCCAAGATCGACGGTGGCTACCTGCGTTTGACGGATGCTGTCAAGAGCCAGGCGGGCCAGTACGTCATCGAGGACTTCTACGCCGGGGAGAAGGTTAGGAACTTTCGAGCGAGGTTTGCAGTCAGCTTTCGAAACGGTTCCCCGCGCATAGCGGACGGCTTGAGCTTCAATTTCGGAGCCATGCCAAACCCGATTTCTAATCTCAACGAAGAGGGCGTCAGCAGCGGCCTTTCAGTCTGTTTTGATTCCTATGACAACAACTCCAGCGACGTGGCGCCCACGATCGCGATCAAGCTCAATGGCTCAATCGTCGCCGCGGTGTCGATGTCGGAAACCAACATCTATGCGGAGCCTTCTTATGTTCTGTCGGTGCCCAACGACCCGGCGACCGCCCAGCCCATGACCATTCGCACCGGCGACCAGTTCGTTCCCGTCGAAATCGAGCTGCGCGGCGATGGCACGATGGATGTGTCATACAAGAACGTGAAAGTTCTGTCCAACGTCGCCACGGGTTACACCGCTCGAACAGGTAAGTTCGGCCTAGCCGCTCGCACGGGTGGGAGCTATATCACACACTGGGTGGACGACATGGCAATTGTCGTCAACCGCCATGAGGATGCTGAGACATTCCACCTGGCTCAGAGCGTGGCAACGAACCTCGTTTCCTGGATTGCCGACGCCACATTCGGATGGCCAACCAGCACCGGACGACCGCGCGTTGTGGATGCCACGGCGGACGTTGGCCAGCGCATCACCGCCCCCGCTGGCGAGATGGGCAACACAGGTGACTATCTGGCTGGGCACATCAATGAGGACGTGGGAACATCTTATAACCCGCAGGCTTATCGCGATCCTTTGTCCGTGGGCTTCGAGGAAGCCAACAAGGGCGTTATTATCCCCGTCAACGCGATCCCAGACCACAACCTGCTCGAAGTATGGTGGTTCCGGACCAACTCGACAACCGCGGGCCCGAATGCGGGCAACACCGCCAAGGGTTTCGACACAATCTACTGGCCATCGGTAATCGCGACCTACACTCTAGAATGGCCCACTTCGCCGAGGGAAATCGTGCTGGCCAGTCTAATCGGCAGCGGCACGCTCAATTCCCTTGAAGCCGCGGGCACAATCTACCATCAGAACCATCCCGACCAACCAGGTTACAATCCAAATGAAGAACACGCCATCATGGCCGGTGGCGCGGCTTTCGCTCTGCGCGACGATTTGAACATAACAAGCGGCAAGGATTATTCCTCCGAGCCATTCGTGCTGGTCAATTACAACGCGTCAGACGGGCGGCCCGCGATGAGTGTATTCAGTGTCTTGCGCGAGAAGCCCGAGTCAGGCTACGTTTTCGACTATATTACGCCGGCGGGCCAGTTGCTGCAGGCGCCCATGCCTCTCCCACTTTTAGCCAAGCCGGTCGAAGGCAGCGGAGACTCCGCCATGAATTACAATACCGAGCCGACCCATTCTGGCGGAGACCTGCCTGGAGGTTGGACCGACGCTGATGCCGACGGCCCGTATGGCCACTACGAGGGATTCACCTGGAGGGATCGAAAGCAGGATTTCTGGGTCTATCGGGGCCTGCATGCCGGCCTGCCGGACCTTGAGGCTGGCACCTACGATCCTGACAACGGCACGTTCGGTCCGCTGCCCAATGCCACCGCCGTAGTCGGTGAAACGCTCGAGTTCACGATTCACGCTTCCAGACAGGACCAGTTCTTAATGCTGAGCAGCAAGAACCTGCCGTCCTGGCTGAAGATCGGTGGTCTTACAATCGAGGGAAAACCCACCAGCGCCGATGTTGCTAGTACTGACGTTGAATTGGTGGTCAAGGACCTTTATGACCAGGAGCAAGTGACCCTCACGCTCAAACTCTCCGTCGTGCAGACCGGCACGGTGGCAACGCAATCCGGGTTATCCCTGTCGAGCACGAACCAGTACACTCAGACTATTGTCGTGTTTACCGACAGGCCGCCTTTCCTAGCCGCCTCGCCTGAGCCGTCGAACAGTTTCACGATGCGCTACTATTACAAGACCGAGCCCAACTTCCATTGGCCCGGCCTGGCCAGCCCGCCAACCACCGGTAGCATCGTGCCCTACCTGCGTCCCAAAGACCCTGATACGGGCCAGTTCGTAGGCGATCCCGCGTCCAAAAACACGGAATCGCTCGAGATCGTCTATCGCCCGGTCTGGCCGGTGCGCGATCCCAAAGACGCGTCCAAACCACTCCCCACTCTCTCGTTCAGCGCTACCCTGGCCTCTCCAAAGACCGGCTTGCCGGGGGTGCGCGACATGCTAACCGCCCAAGTGCTATACCAGCAATCCATCGCCGAGGACCTGACAAGCGAAACAGCAAGCGCCGTGTTGCATGACCCCACGCGCGCAAAACTCTCCAACCTGGACGCCCAGAGTCTAGACGCCCTTCCCGGGGGTATTCACACGGACTATTACATGGGTTTGTATTATTTCCCGAACCTCCCGCCCCATTTGGCGGAACGGGTCTGTTTCGATCCCAACCGCAGCAGCAAAGGCAGCCTCGTCCTCAAAGGCGAGTATGTCCGCGAGATTCTGGGCGAGAGCTATCTTCTCCTCAACGTGCTGCGCGGCTCAGACCTCGCCGCGGTCAAAGACCTATGCCCATCCGGAGACGCCGACAAGTCCAAGTGGGATGCATTGGTCGATGCTCTGGCCACTGATGTCGAAACGTTCCACGAATCTCCCACCAAACCCGGCACCTACGAGCCGGACGACGCGCTGACCGTCTCCGTCGGCGTCGGCGAGTTGGCGGAGGTGACCGATGCAAACACAGCCGTGGACAGCTATGCTCTCAGCGCAACGGGCCCCGGAAGCGGTTATGTAACACTCGTTGAATCGAGCGGGAGCGCGTTTACGCAGCCGGGCGATCCGGTCTCCATGCACGTGTTCAAGGTCGGGGGCGACCTCGACGTTGGCGAAGTCAAGGTGATCAATGCCCCTAACCCTCTGAGCGAACAAGTGACCTTCCAGCACACGGCTGATCTGGCGGGCCGCTTCGACGAATTCGAGTACGAATGGAAGATCGCTAACCCGGTGGACGGCCAACCGCCTGCGTCCGACGATGAGATGACTCGCTACAAGGCGCTCGACAGCGGCATGGACATGCCACGCCAAACCATAGGCGGCGCTGGCATCCAGGCCTTGTGCGACAACTACGTCGTGATGCGCTATCGCCCCAAGTCACCGGATCATCCGCTCTATGATCAATGGTCGGACTGGACTTCGCCAAAACTGGCCGAGGGCTGGATCAAGCGTGTACTGGCTGGCATCAATCCCTTTAACCAGCGTATCACCGACCTGTTCAACAACCAGGTCAGCACGGATGTTAGCATATTGACCCAGGCTGGCCCTCGTTGGGAAGGCGACGTGGCGTTGAATCTGGAGAATATTAACAATTTCGGCCTCATTGAGATTTACGAAACGGTCCTCAGACGCGGGCGAATGCTCAGTATCGAGTCGGGTTACAACTACGGCCCGGCCAACGATGCTATGCTACTGGTCGCCGGTTATCTTAACGACCTTTACATGACGCTGGGTAATGAGGCCTGGGCCGATGCCGCCAATCCCACGATTGGCATTGGCGTCAGCGGTCACACATACAGCGACATTGCCACCGCCCTGTTTGCGTTCAAAGGCCAGACTGCTTCATTGCTCGAGGAAGAGCTGGCACTGCTGCGCGGACGCGATGATTTCCTGGTTCCCGGCGTCGAGGTTACACCCGTCTATAACCGCTTGATCTGGAATTACACGCGTGGCATTGACGCGGGCGAGGTGATCTACGCCCTGAACTACAACATCCAGGAAAACCCAAACGCCACTCCTGATGGCATCATCGACGCCGCCGATGCCGCCTACATGTATCCACAGGGCCACGGCGATGCCTACGGCCACTACCTGACCACGCTCAAAGGATATTACTCTCTGCTGATCAATTCGTACTTCGACTGGGTCCCCCGCACCGAGGCGGTCAATGTACTCGGCCAGCCCGTCTCGGTCGATTACCAGGACGAGCGAAAGTTCGCCGCCGCTGCCGTGGCGCTTGCGCGCGCGGGACAACAGGTGTTCGACCTCACATGGCGCAAGGACTATCAGCCCGTTCACGTCGTCGGCTGGGACCATCTGGGCGCCACACGCGCTAACACGCAGCGCACCTACTCCGCCAGCGGCGGCGAAACAAACACGGTCCGCTGCTGGGGCATGGACCACTGGGCCAGCCGCGCTGGCCAGGGCGCATATCTGAATTGGGTCGTCGGCAACGCCATTCTGCCCGCAATTGACCCGAACCCCACCCACGAAGGCATTCAGAGAATTGATCGCACCACCGTGCCTGAGCTGAAGGAACTTGCGACCACGGGCGACTCCTTGCAGACCGCTCTTGACAATGCCGAGGGCGGCCTTAGCCCGCTTGGCGTTCCCGAAGACGGCCTTGCGTTTGACCTTAATCCAAGCGCCGTCGTGGGCACTGACAACAACACCCACTTCGAACAGGTCTATCAGCGAACGACAATAGCGTTGAACAACGCAGTCGCCGCTTTCGACGATGCTAAGGACGTGTCAGCCCTCATGCGCGCCGAGCAAGATTCGCTGGCTGAACTCCAGTCGGCGGTCGCCAAGCAGGAGCTGGCCTACAACAACGCGCTGATCGAACTCTACGGCACCCCCTATCCGGACGATGTCGGGCCGGGCAAAACCTACAAGCAAGACTACAATGGTCCGGACCTAATGCATTACGTGTATGTGGATTTGCCTGAGATAGACTTCCCGACGGTCTGGAATTACACGACCCAGGAGGAGTTCGAGATCGATCTTCAGGATTTGCCCGCCGACTGGCTTACGAATCACCGCACGGATTTCAATTTCGTCAAGACACGCAGCGAGGATGGTTACGAGGACGAAGCACTGGTCATTCCTTACACCCTCGGTCCGCATGGGTACTACGAGAAACCCGACGATTGGACGAGCCGGCGCGCCTCGCCTGGCAAGATACAAGAGGCTATCTCGGAGTACATCCTTGCTCACGGGGCTTTGCGGCAGACGCTCTTTAATTCCTCGGGCGGCAAGGACGACCTGGACAAGGCCATCGCGCTTTTCCGGAAAGAGGTCTCCGCGCACGACGAGGTGCGAGATATCAAGGAAGACCTGCTCATCGCCGAGCAGGTACTGGAGTCAGCTAAGTTCGC
>JAXDCU010000573.1:0-7203 GCA_034677645.1 Verrucomicrobiia bacterium | reverse complement strand
AAGCGGGCCGGTGAACATCGCGGGAAACAGCGTGAGCACATCGATTCTCATGACTACATGAACTTCGGGGCCTTCTCACGGTAACAGCACGACCACGGAGCGCCGTCAGAGCAGCCACGACGCCGGTTCGTTCCAGCGCCAGGCTCCGTTTGGCGAGCTTCAGGTCTTCTGTGGAGCCGATTCGTCGATCAGTTCGAGGGCGCAGCGTTTCCCTTGCTTGGCGCTGCCCACCTGAAGCAGCGCGCGAAGCGCATGGATTGTGGCTCCCTGCTTGCCGATCACCTTGCCAACGTCGGTCGGGTGCAACCTCAGTTCGTACACCGTCGCGTTGTTGCACTCGATTGGGGTGACGGTGACGGCGTCGGGCCGATCGACCAATCCTCTGACGACATACTCGAGCCAAGCTTGCATACGCCAAATCAGCTTCTACTGGCTTGCTGGTGCGCTGGCCGCTAGCTTTGCGGCCTTCCGAATGATGCTCGCCACGGTCTCGGTTGGTTGAGCCCCTTTGCCGATCCAAAACTGCGCTCGCTCCAGTTTCAGGACGAAGTTGTTCTCCTTCTGGCTCGGCAGGTAAGTGCCGATTTCCTCGATGGACCTGCCGTCCCGCGGGCTCCGGCCGTCGGCAACCACAATGCGGTATGCCGGCGTGTTCTTCGTTCCAGTGCGTTTCAGGCGAATGCGTACTGCCATATAGTCAATTCTCCCGGCACATACATGGGCGTCGGGTTTCCGTCCCTTCGCTACCGCCAGCCGGGCTTGGCGGAATCCAAAAGAATTTGAAGCTATATGCCCGGAGCTGAATTGGCAAGACCAGTTTTTAGGGTTTTCGGGGAATGCCGCTGGTGCCGCCTGAATGGGCTTGACTTGGAGGTCCTGTTTCCTTATGCGAATCCCTTTTTGGGACGGATTCAAAGCCGGACCGAGCAGCAAGAGGTGTCCGAACCGGATACCCTGAACCGCAAATCGACGATTATGAGACAAAAACACCTTGTTTATCGGGGCTTTCCAATCCTCGCCGCTTTGATCATGTGCGCTCTGGGCGCTTTGGCGAGCGAGGCGGACATCAAGATACCGGACTTGTCCACTGCCAAGTTCGGGAACACCAGTGGCATGCTCCTGCTCTATATCGGGTTGGTCGTGTGTCTCATAGGGGCCGGTTTTGGTCTGGTCCAGTACGTACAGACCAAGAATCTGCCCGTGCACGAGCGGATGCGGAGCGTGTCGGCGATCATATGGGAAACCTGCAAGACCTACCTGCTGCAACAGGGCAAGTTTCTGGCTGTGCTCTGGTTTCTGGTGGCGCTGTGCATGGCTTACTATTTCCTGGTGCTTCAGGAAGAGACTGTCGGCAACCTTTTGGTGATCCTTGCCTGTTCGGTCTTGGGCATTCTGGGATCGTACGGGGTGGCGTGGTTCGGCATCCGCATCAATACGGTGGCCAATTCGCGGGGCGCGTTCTCGTCGCTCCGAGGCAACCTGTTCAATACGCTGTTGATTTCGCTGCGGAGCGGAATGAGCGTGGGGCTCCTGCTGGTCAGCGTCGAGCTCTTCTTCATGATCTGCATTCTCGCCTTCCTCAAAGACCTGGCCGGACCGTGCTTCATCGGATTTGCGATCGGCGAGTCGCTGGGCGCGAGCGCGCTCCGTATTTGCGGCGGTATCTTCACGAAGATCGCCGACATCGGCTCCGACCTGATGAAGATCGTCTTCAAACTGCCCGAAGACGACCCGAAGAACCCTGGTGTGATTGCCGACTGCACCGGTGACAACGCAGGCGATTCGGTGGGGCCGACGGCTGACGGATTTGAGACGTACGGCGTGACCGGTGTGGCGCTGATAGCGTTTCTGGCGCTTGCACTGGCGGGCAGTCCGGAACTCGGAGCGCAGATGATAGTCTGGATATTCGTGATGCGTATCCTGATGATCCTGACCTCGCTGTTCGCGTATCTTGTCAGTGGCGGAATAAGTTCGTCCCTGTACAGGAACAAGAAGGACTTCAATCCGGAATCCCCCTTGACCAATCTTGTGTGGATTACGTCGCTGGTGTCGATCGTGGTGACGTTTGCGGCCAGCAACCTGATGCTAGGCGACATGTCGGACCATCCGGGTCTCTGGTGGGTGCTGGCGGCCATCATCAGTTGCGGCACCCTGGCCGGGGCGTTGATCCCCGAATTCACGAAAATCTTCACAAGCACGCATTCGCGGCACGTCAAGGAAATCACCAACTGCTCGCGGCACGGCGGAGCGTCCTTGAACATCCTGTCGGGTTTCGTGGCGGGCAATTTCTCCGCGTTCTGGATGGGTCTGGTGATCCTGTTGCTGATGTTTCTGAGCTTCAAGTTTGCCACATTTGACGGCTCGCCCGTGGCCGCGCTGATGCCGCCGGCCTATCCGTTCGCCGCCCCCATCTTCGCGTTCGGCCTGGTGGCATTCGGATTCCTCGGCATGGGGCCGGTGACAATCGCCGTCGACAGCTTCGGGCCCGTCACGGACAACGCGCAGTCGATCTACGAACTGAGCCAGATCGAGTCCCAGCCTGGGATCAAGGATGACCTGAAGAAGAACTTCGGCTTCGACGCCGACTTCGAAAACGCAAAACTCCAGCTCGAGAGAGGTGATGGGGCTGGCAATACGTTCAAAGCCACCGCCAAACCGGTTCTCATCGGCACAGCCGTGGTGGGGGCGACAACGATGGTGTTTGGCATCATAATGTTGCTGGAGGGCTTGCACACACTGTTCCCGACCAAGTTCCCTGAAGTGGTGGGTAGCCTCAGCCTGGTGCAGGCTGAAGTGATAATGGGGCTGCTGATGGGCGGAGCCGTGATCTACTGGTTCACGGGCGCTTCCGCGCAGGCGGTGGTGACCGGCTCGTATCGGGCCGTGGTGTACATAAAAGAACACATCAAACTGGATGCCAAAACGGCTTCCGTGTCGGACAGCAAGGAGGTCGTGAAAATCTGCACGATGTACGCTCAGCGCGGCATGATCAATATCTTCTGTGTCATCTTCTGCATGGCGTTGGCGTTGGCGTTCTTCGATCCGTATTTCTTCATTGGGTATTTGATCGGCATCGCGTTTTTCGGTTTGTTCCAAGCCATTTTCATGGCCAATGCCGGCGGCGCCTGGGACAACGCCAAGAAAATTGTCGAAGTCGACCTGCGTCAGAAGGGCACGGACCTGCACGCCGCGACAGTCGTGGGCGACACCGTTGGTGATCCTTTCAAGGACACCTCCTCGGTCTCGATGAATCCGGTGATCAAGTTCACCACGCTGTTTGGCCTGCTGGCGACCGAGATCGCCGTCAAGATGATGCAGAACGATCAACTCAAACCGTACACGCCCGTCGTGGGTGGCGTGTTCTTTGTGATCGCGCTGATTTTCGTCTACCGCTCCTTCTACTCAATGCGGATACCAGAGTGAGAGACGTCCAAGCGCGCCGTGAGCGGGGAGATGTGATTGGTGATTAGTGACTGGTGATTGGTGATCAGTGGACGTGATGAGCATGGAGCGCGGAGCGCGGACCATGGGGTAAGGCGCGACCGCCCGGCGCGTCGAGAAGGCGAAGCTCTGACGGAGACTGCCTGTGCGGTCGGTCAGAGCACCGCGTTTACGTGGGCGGGAATAGTGGCATGGAAACCGCAACCTCACTCACGCGCCTTTATCCGAGCCGCCTCAAGCCGTAACAATGCAGATGGACAAACCACGGATTACACTGATTACACGGAAAACACGGAAACTCAGGCATTTGGACTCCACGCCGCAAATCAAGAGCGCGCTCATCGGAGAGTGACTCTCAAACCTCTTGGTCAGATACAAGCAAGTGGCTGCTCATCCGTGTGTTCCGAGTATTCCGTGGTTGCGCCACTGCATGGATATGGCTGAAGGCGGGACTCTGACAAGCTGTCGCCATTGCTGGTCCGCCAGAGTACCGCGTTTACGCGGGCGGGAACAGTCGCCTCAGCCGGCTAATTCAGATTCGCGTTCGGCCTGTTTGTGCCGCGACGCAACATCCGTCCAGCACAGAGCGCGGCCAGGAGAAAGAACGCGCCGGCGAACTCCGGTTCGGGCACGGTGGTGAATGTAATCCCCTTTTGTATCATCTGCGGGATATAGACCGGGATGAAATTGTCCCAACTCTTGTATGGAGAAGTCGCACTCACACTGCTGTGTGTGCCAATGATGGCCAGCTCGCCGCGAAACGGCACAAACAGCGGCGAGTCCGAATCGCCTCCTTCGTAGCGTGTTGTGTCACCCCCCGCTGTCTGAAAGTGATAGACGGTGTATGTGTCGAGCGTGCTGTTCTTGTTTATATCCAGGTGGTCGAATCCTGCCACCGTGTCAGCTCCGATGCGCGGCGAACTTTCATGGCCGCGCCCGTAGGTCAATAGAGGCAGTCCCATGTAGTTTGCTTCCGGGCCCAGAAAGAGTATTGGATAGATCGCGATGCCATCGGCCGGAGTGAGCCCTGTGCCACTTAGCGTGCCGATAGCGAAATCACTTGCCTCCCCGGTCCAAGGATCAAGAAGAGTCTGCCCGGACCCTGACCACGTGTATGAAACAACTGTGTTATCAGTGGGCCGCAAGAACTTGAGCGTCGTGCTTGGGGGGCGATGCGCGGCATACACGAAGTGTGTAAGACTGATCATCGCCACGTTCAGATAAGTCTGGGACGAGTTTGCATCCCAGCCCACTCCAGACCAGTCGTAGGACAAGCCAATGAACTGCGAGTCTGTGTTCGGCACCGGGGCGCCAGCAGACCAACCTGAGGAAAAGCGGTCGTGCCTGACCGGGCTGTAAGTGGTCAGCACCAGTGCCCGGGCGGGAAACGCCGCCGCACAAACCATGGCACAGAGCAGTGCTGAGAATAACAATTTCATGGAACCCCGATATTACTTAGCCGACAGAAAAGCAAGGTCCGATTTCAGCTTCAAATGAAGCCGCGACCGGCTCAGACCTCTATAAGGCAGAGTGGCAAAACACGAGCAATGTTCGCCCTGGTTCCGTCCTAAAGCTTATATCCGTTGCGGTACTTGCGACGGACAAATTGAGCGGCCTCGGGCGCGTTCTTGGCGCGCATTATCGGGCCGTCCCAGTCGAGGCGCTTGCCTTTGCCAACGCGTAGCGCCACGCAGCCCAGGAGGATGATCTCCGTCAGATAAGCCGCGATGTCGAAGTTGGAGTAAGCCAGTTTCGGGTTGTTCTCCTTGATGGCCATGATCCACTCCGCGTGTTGGCGGTAATCGGTGTCGCCCTTGGTGGGATTTCGCGGAATGACCTGCGGGATTGCCTTCACCGCCTCGTGCTCGCGGCCATTCTTGTATTCTTTCTCGTCCCTGAGAACAATGTAGAACTGTGCGCCGTAATCGTCCGGGGAGTAGATTTTGCCTTTGTCGCCGACCAGCAGGCATCCTGATCCAGGCAATTCGCCGCCCATTTCGACTATTTCCTTGGTGATGTCCGTGTTCGGGCGCAGCAGGGCGACGGACTTGTCGCTGGGATTACCGTCGTACCACCAGAACTTGAGCGGAGGCAGGCCCTCGCGCGCGGGGAATTCGAATCGGATGCGTGCTGACTTCGGGTAGGTCTCGGTGTTCATGCCACTGTGGTCTTCGGCCTCGACAACAGTCGGGTAGCCGAGTTTGCAGGCCCGGAAAGGCATGTTGGCCGTGTGGCATGCCATGTCGCCCAATGCGCCGGTGCCGAAATCCTGCCAGCCGCGCCAGGCAAACGGATGATACGCGCCTTTCTTGAATGGGCGGAATGGGGCGGGTCCGAGCCAGACGTCCCAATCCAGTTCGGGCGGGACAGGGTCTTCGCCGGCGGGCCTGTCGATTCCCTGCGGCCAGATTGGGCGGTTGCTCCACACGTGGATTTCGCGCACGTTTCCAATCACGCCGGCCTGGATGACTTCGACAGCGCGCCGGAGTCCATCCTCGGAGCTCCCCTGGTTGCCCATCTGCGTTACCACCCTGTATCGCTTGGCAAGGTCCCGGAGTGTCCGGGCTTCGAACACCGACTGCGTGAGCGGTTTCTGGCAGTAGACATGTTTGCGCATTCTGATCGCCCGAGCCGCGGCCGGAGCATGAACATGGTCCGGCGCCGAGACAATCACCGCGTCGATGGACCTGCCCATCTCATCGTACATCTTTCGGAAATCGCGGTAGAACTTCGCGTTGGGATATTTCTTCCGCTGGCCGGCGCAGTGGTTCTCGTCCGCGTCGCACAGGGCGATGATGTTCTCGCTGGCGCAGTGGTCAGTGTCGCTGGACCCTTTGCCGGCGGCTCCGATGACAGCGATGTTAAGCTTGCCGCCAGGATTCTGGGCCAACAGCAATTGGGGAGACCCGAATGTGGCCGCGCCCACAGTCAATGCTGAAGCGCGAAGAAAGTCGCGTCGAGACAGAGGATTTGCTTGAGATGAGTTCATGCTTGAAGAGCTATTCATGCAGGCCTTTCCTACGCCGCCGAGGCTCACCGGACAAGTGAATTCTGCGGGCGCGTGTAACCCCTCAGTTGTGTCCGGGCGCGACCCCGCGCCCGCGGGGCGCGTCGCACAAGGGAGCGACACGCGCCGTTTCCGCGTGCTGCTTGCGAAATCCATGGCAACTGTCATAAGTTGCCCACGGATGTTGGACTTGACGGAAATCGTTCGCGCTGACGCCGCGGCGCGCCTGACGCTTCCCGTGGGTGTGCATCCCTCGAAAGAGAAAGCCACGTACAAGCGATTCCTGCGCCTGGAGACGCACCGGATCAAACTGCACCATCGAAAGGGCGCTGGTGGCCTAGCCGTTTGCAGGGCACAGGCACAAGTCCTCGACGCTCTGCTTTGCAGCCTTTTTCACAGTTTGGAGCAAGCCACGCCGCAGCCACGCATCTCCGACGCGCCTCACTACGCCGTTGTCGCAACTGGCGGTTACGGGCGATCCGAACTCAGTCCTTGTAGCGATTTGGATGTGATGTTCTTGCATGATGACGAGATCATCCCCAGCCGGGGGTTTTCGTGGTTCGTCGAGCCGTTGACGGGTGGTTTGATATTCGACATTGGATTGAAGGTGGGACACTGCACGCGCACGATCGCCGACTGCATCAAGATCGCGAACGAGGACATGAAGACCAAGACCTCGCTCATCGAGGCGCGGCGGGTTTGCGGGGACCAGTCCCTTTTCAATCAATTCCAGGAGACGATCCTGGCCCAGTGCG
>JAXDCU010000572.1:0-5465 GCA_034677645.1 Verrucomicrobiia bacterium | reverse complement strand
CCCAATGTGTCTTACGTCCTCCAGATTTCGTCTGACCTTAGCGACTGGTTTGACTACGCCACAAACAGCAGCCCAGGCGCCGCGTTGGAGTACATCGACTCCACTTCGCCTGAGTTCCCGCTGCGCTTCTACCGGGCACGCACACGGTGAGCTCTACGCGCGCCAAAGGAGGATGCGACGTGATACTCGGACTAAACACCGGTTGGCGGGTGGCGGGGGCACTGTTGTTGTGCGCGTGCCTGACCATCGGATTCGGTTATCAGGGCCGCGCTGGGGGTCTGTTGCGTGAGGTGTACACCGGTATCGGAGGAAGTTACCTCGACGATTTGCTCGCTAGCGAGGCTTTTCCCGACCACCCGACTCGCACGGAGATCATAAGCGAGTTCGAGACGCCGATTGATGAAGCGGACGACTACGGCCAGCGCGTTCGAGGGTTCTTGGTTCCGCCCGTGACGGGCGACTACGTGTTCTGGGTCTCAAGCGACGATGAGTCGGTGCTGTATCTGAGCTCGGACTCGTCGCCTGACCGCCGCGTCGACATCGCAAGCGTGCCCGGTTGGACCACCTCTCGGCAATGGGACAAGTTCCCGAGCCAACAGTCAGGCGCCATCTGGCTGGAAGCCTCCAAAGTATACTACGTCGAGGCTCTGATGAAAGAGGGCGGTGGCGGCGACAACCTTGCCGTCCGCTGGCAAATGCCAGGCGGCAGCATCGAAGAACCGATACCCGAAGCGCGATTGCTGCCGTTTGGCACCGTGTTCGCCCCACCGACAATCACCGAAGGACCCGTCGACGCCACCGTCCAGGAAGGACAGCCGGCGCAATTTGCCGTCCGAATCAGCAACCCAGACCCAGCGCTCTACCAGTGGTGGCGCGACGGTCGCCTCATCTCCGGCGCAACAAACCCGACCTACACGCTCGCTCCCGTCGCGCTCTCTGACAGTGGCGCTCGTTTCTGGTGCGCGCTGGCAAACGCGCTCGGCACAAACCAAACACGGCAGGCTTTGCTGTCAGTCGATCCTGACAAGACAGCGCCGACACTGGCGGGCGCATATAACCTTGGCGCCAACACACTGGAGCTCTGGTTTTCGGAACCGATCGAGACCACTTCCGGCCGCAACGCGCGCAACTACCAGCTCGACGGCGGCATAAGCGTTCGATCAGCCGCCGTGGCAGCAGACGGTCGGTCGGTTCGGCTTGACGTGAGCGATCTTGCCATGGGCCGTCGATACACCTTGACGGTCAATCAAGTCCGGGACCGCGCGCTGACGCCTAACACAATCGCGCCAGACTCGACCATCCAATTTGACGCCGCGCGTTTCGCTCCGGCCGATATCGGCGATCCAGAGCATCCTGGCTCAATCGTTGTAGCGCAGGATGGACTTGACCTGACAGCTTCCGGCGCGGGCATTGGGGCGCACAAGGATCAACTCCAGTTCGCCTATCAGGAGCGAGTGGGCGACTTCGATGTTGCTCTTCGTCTGACGTCGATTGACGCTGCGGATGTCTGGGCCGCCGCTGGTCTCATGGCCAGGCAAAACTTCGCTGAAAACAGCCCTTTCGCGGCAACGCTGGCTACGCCCACTATCGGCGGCGCTTACTTCGCGGCACGGGTGTCAACCAACGCCTCGACAATCGCCGGCTCCGCTCCCGTCAATTATCCTCACACTTGGCTTCGCCTCAAACGCGCCGGAAATGTCTTCACCGGCTTTGCGGGCTTCGACGGCCAGAGCTGGATGCAAGTCGGCTCGGTCACGAATCCGATGCCGCCATCGCTGTACCTTGGTCTCGCCGTCAGCAGTAAGCATCCTGACAGCCCAGCGCGAGCTCAGTTTCGCGACATCGGGGACGTCGTTTCGGCTTTAGAGATGGCGAAGAGCCCGGACATCGAGCCGCTCGGCCCATCAAGTAGGCGCACAGGTCTGGTTGTCTCCGAGATCATGTACCATCCGGCGGCACGGCTTGACGGAAAGGACCTCGAGTTTGTCGAGTTGTTCAACAGCCAGCCCACCAGCGAAGCCATAGGCGGCTATCGGCTCGCCGGCGATATCGAGTTCACATTCCCTCCCGACGCGCTCATCGCCGCCGGCGGGATGATTCTAGTGGCCCGTAATCCTGGGCACTTGGTCGACACGGATGTCTCTTGCCCTGTTTTTGGCCCATATCAAGGCGAGCTCACGGACGGGCGAGGAACGCTCCGCATGCTGAACCGATTAGGAGCCGTCCTGCTCGAAGTTGAGTATTCGGACAGTCCGCCTTGGCCCGTGGCCGCCGACGGCGCGGGCCACAGCCTGGTTCTTGCGAGGCCGTCGTACGGCGAATCCGATGTGCGCGCCTGGGACGCGAGCCACGCCAAGGGAGGGTCGCCAGGTCGATCGAATCCTTTCCACCAAAGCCGCATCGACTCAGTGAAGATCAACGAACTCCTCGCTCACACCGATGAGCCCGTCCTGGACTTCGTCGAACTCTACAACCATGGCAGCACGGAAGTTGACCTCTCGGGCGCATGGTTGAGCGACACCGCCGACACCCTCAAGTACGCCTTCCCACCAGGCACTCGTCTTTCGCCTGGCGGGTTTGTCGCATTGACGCAAAACGATCTCGGCTTCGCGCTCAGCGCCAGCGGCGAAACAGTATACCTTGTCAGCGCGGATCAAACTCACGTGGTCGACGCTGTGAGATACGGCCCACAGGCCAACGGCGTGGCATTTGGACGGTATCCAGACGGTGCGCCCCACCTGCACGCGCTGCGGGCAACAACACCCGGCAAAGCCAACGCGCCACTGGATATCCCTCAAGTCGTCATCAATGAGATAATGTTCAATCCGCTCGTTGGAGGGGACGACGCCGAGTTTGTGGAGCTGCACAACCGAAGTTCCTCGTCAATAGATGTGACCAACTGGCGATTCGTCGATGGCATCGATTTCGTTTTCCCATCCGGCACGGTGATCCCAGGTGGCGGTTACATCGTCCTGGCTCGGAACAGGTCATGGATGACCGCACATTATCCCGCACTCGCGCCCAGTAACTTGCTGGGAGATTTCCAGGGCCAGTTGTCAAACCAGGGCGAGCGTCTGACTCTCGCTCGTCCTAGCGACCCAGCGCTTCCCGATATCGACTGGGTGACAGTGGACGAGGTCACTTACGGCGAGGGCGGTTCTTGGGGACGTTGGGCGGACGGTGGCGGCAGCAGTCTCGAACTAATCGACCCCCGCTGCGACAATCGACTCGCCGCCAACTGGGCCGACAGCGACGAAAGCGCGAAAGCTCCGTGGGGACTGGTCGAGTTCACCGGCGAGCTGGACCTCGGCACTTCCCAGTTCGGCGTGGACCGTCTCCAGGTCATGCTCATGGGGCCCGGCGAATGCCTGATAGACGGCGTCGAAGTGATCGGCCCTTCAGCCGGAAACTTGGTGAAGAACTCCGGATTCGAACAGGACGCGGAAGGTTGGAAAGGGCTCGGAACTCACATCGGCTCCGCACTGGAACCAACCCAGGGCTACCAAAGCCGCCAGAGCTACAGACTCAGGGCAGGCGGACGCGGCAGCACCGATGCCAACCACGTTTTCGTCGATCTGCTCGGCGCACTAAGCCCGGGCCAGCGAGCCACGTTGCGAGCCCGTGTCAGATGGCTGCGGGGCGACCCGGAACTGCTTTTGAGGTTGCGTGGCAACTACCTCGAAGTAGCCGGCGTCATGCCGTTGCCGACTGGGCCCGGTACGCCAGGCGCCCGCAATAGCCGCCTCAACACAAATGTCGGACCAGCCGTCTGGGACGTTCGCCATTACCCGGTCCTACCGGAGTTCAACCGCGCCGTTCGCGTAACCGCCCGCGCACACGACGCCGACGGAATTGGATCATTGAAACTGCGGTATCGTGTCGACCCGCTTGCCCAGGAGTACACGCTGGCCATGGCCGACGACGGCCTTGGTGCGGACGAGATTGTCGGTGACGGCGTGTTCAGCGCCACGATCCCCGGCCAACCATCGACAAACCTCGTGAGATTCTATATCGAAGCAGCCGACGCAGCCTCGCCTCGGGCTAGCAGGCTCTATCCGCCAGATGCGCCCAGTCAGGAATGCCTCGTGCGATGGGGTGAACCTATTGTGACGGGAAACTTGGGAACTTACAGAATCTGGATCACACGCGCGACGATCGAGGAGTGGGCGGGCCGCGAGCCCAGCAGCAACCTGCCATTGCCGGCCACATTCGTGTATGGCCACTCGCGCGTTGTCCACCAGGTCGGCGCGCTCTACAGTGGCAGCCCGTTTCATTGGACTTCCTACGACTCGCCACTTGGCCGCTTCTGCAATTACGTTTTGGTGTTCCCAGAAGACGAGCGATTCCTTGGCTCAACGGACTTCGTGCTGAACCTGCCGGCGAACCTGGGCAGCGACAAGACAAGCCAACGCGAACAGTTGTTCTACTCCATCGCGGAACAGGTCGGCCGGCCTTACACATACAGGCGTTTCTGCCACGTCTACCTCAACGGCGTCCGCAGAGGCTCCATCTTCGAGGACGCGCAACAGCCCAACCGCGAATTCGTCGAACAATGGTTCCCTGACGATGCCAACGGACAGTTGTTCAAGATCGAGGACTGGTTCGACTACGAAGACGGTTATCAGGGATTCGAGAATGTCGATGCCACACTCGAAGATTTCAAAACCACCGACGGAGTCAAAAAGCTAGCGCGTTACCGCTGGAACTGGCGAAAACGCGCGCGCCAGGATTCGGCGCACGATTACCAGGAAATCTTCGCCTTGGTTGACGCCCTCAACACACCACACGCTGACCTCTACACGTCCGAGGTCCAGGCACTCGTCGATGTCGATGACTGGATGCGCGCATTTGCCCTGAGACATGTGGCCGGCGATTGGGACTCCTACGGCTATCGCCGCGGTAAAAACATGTACGCCTACAAGCCCGAACGCGGCCGCTGGCGAATGCTCGACTGGGATGTCGCATTCGCCTTCGGTCTCGGAGACGGAGCTCAACAGGACGTGTTCGACGTCCGCCATTCCGATGGGACAATCGACCCAGTCACACAACGGATGTATCAGCATCCGCCATTCCGCCGCGCGTACTTGCGAGCCATCTACGACACCGTGAACGGCCCCATGACCAAAGAGAGGTGCGCGCAGGTTCTAAACGCGCGGCACTCGGCGTTGTTCAGCAACCAACTCCAGCCCAGCTCGCCAAACACAGTCCTGAGCTGGATTGAAAGCCGCCGCAACTATCTTCTCAACATACTGGAAACCAACGACGCACCGTTTGCCCTCACATGGCCATCCAGCGGGCGCGCCGACCTCGGCACCAACAACCTCCTAACTCTCCAAGGCACCGCCCCGCTCAGCGTCAATACTCTCCGTGTCATGAACGTGGCATACCAAGTCGCCTGGTCCACCGTCACTTCTTGGCAAACAAAAGTCCCGGTCCCACGCGGCACCAATATCTTGATTGTTCAA
>JAXDCU010000571.1:0-5726 GCA_034677645.1 Verrucomicrobiia bacterium | reverse complement strand
AGCGGCGCGTGAAGCATACCGCCTCGCCCCCCATGAAACAACGTGCCTCAACAACTATGCCGCCGCTCTGTTGATCAACCGCTGGGAATCTGACGAAGCGGTCAAGCTGACTCTTGAGTTGCTCACTCGCGAGCCAAAACTCCTTCAAGCCCGAATCAATCATGGCTTTGGCCTGGTGCAGAGCAAACGATTCGCCGAAGCTCGCTCCGTTCTTGCCACTATCGATGGCAATCGAATCAAGGAACCAAGCCGAACTGCCTACCACATGGCCTCTGCTGAGGTCGAGCTGAACTTGGGCCAATTCGAGCAAGCTAGAACCCATCTGGCTCAGATCGACCCGGCCCATCTTTTCCCAAACCAATCCAAATGGGTCGAGGATATGCGAAGGCGGCTGCCACCGCAATCAGGGCAAGAACCTTCTCCATAGCCCTGAGCCTCTCGTGACAAGACGGGCGCGTTCGGTTGCGGCTAGGCCGCGCTGCGGAATATGCGAGCTAGGCAAAGAACCGGCGTTGCTAGGCGTGTGGCTGCAAACGCGAGATTACGAATTCCACCCAGTGACGGCACCGGGAGCGAACAGGGTGCTGATCAATGCGTCTCCGGCCACCGGCTTCAAGAAGCGCTGCTAAGGTCCGCCATAGCCGGGGCCGTTGAGTAGGTCATTAGGCTGCGGCCATTTCCTGGAATCGAGGAAATCCAAGAACTTCTGCATCTTGATGAACTCGGCCGTGCCGCTAACTCTGCCCACCATGGCTCCACCACCTCGCGCCACGTTGCCAGTGTACTTGGTCACGCCAGAATGCCGCTGGGAAACACATTCGCCGCCAGCCTCGGGGTTGTTGCCCAGGTCGTTGAAGTAGAACCCGTCAGTCTCGTTCTGCTCCCACAGCATTATATCCATGGGGCGAAAGTCGGTTGTTTTGTAGGTCTTGCCGCTAGCGATGCCGTTTCGCTTGGGCCCGCAGTAACTGCCAATGGTTCCATTAAAGCAATACGAACTGAGCTTGACCCACCTGGCCAGCCACCATCTCTTGAAATCGCCGCTCCCTCGCTGTGACACGTCTTTCGGACACCAAAGCACATGATGATCGGATAGGAACGGCCCCAACTGGCTGACTCTGAAGAAGGCAAGCTGGTTGCTGAATTGGCGCGAGTTAGCGTCAAAACCCGCGGCGGACGGCATGTAAGCTGGCCCGCCAGGTATCCGATTGGCGTTGGGGCCGGCATAAGCCCACCCGTCCGGTCCGTTGTTCGCGGTGCCATCGACTCCGCCCCAGGTCGGATGCGCCATGGCGTCATAATTGTCGGTCGCGTACATCTGGTTGGCCACCAGAATCTGTCTGACGTTGTTGAGGTCGGCTGCCCCCTGCGCCCTGTCTTTGGCACGCGAAAGGGCCGGCAAAAGCATGCCGGCGAGGATTGCTATTATGGCAATCACGACGAGCAGCTCGATGAGAGTGAAAGCCAAAGTGTCGCGGCCCGCCGCTCCACTTGAAGAAGCTGACGTATCGATCATATACCTGGCATCGTTCTTTGCTTAAACACCGAAACCAATGTTTAGCCCAGCAATGCGGATGAATCAAGTGTGCGTTTTCGGGCACAGGCCACTTGCCTTGTCTGCTCTTCAGACATGTTGGCCCAGAACTGATTCGATGCCGATTCCCTCATAGCCGCCTTAACCCAGATACCGAGAAATTGACCAATCTAGCAGCCTGAAAACCTTCGCCAAAATGGAGAACTTCTCAATATAGTATAGTGATACACTGTCCATGGCGCCATGCGCATCCGGGCTTTGGCAAAACGGCTGATCGGCTCTCGCCTTGACCTTTTGCACGTTGTAACTTTTTTTCCATTTGCGACTCGGTTGTAGTAAACTCAGATCAGACAACAACGCGTCATGAGCAACATCAAAGAAATAGGTAACGATCAATTTCAAACCGAAGTGCTGAGCACTTCAGAGCCTGTGCTTGTGGATTTCTATGCGCCCTGGTGCGGCCCGTGCCGTGCGATCGCGCCCATGTTGGATACCCTTGCCGGCGAGTTCACCGGGCGTGTTAAGTTCGTCAAAATCAACGTCGACGATGCGATGGAACTGGCGGCAAAATACGAAATCTCGGGAGTCCCCACGCTCATCCTATTCCGCTCAGGCCAAGTCTTTGAGACGATGGTCGGCGGCGCTTCCGCCCGCGGTCTGCGGACGAAACTGGAGTCTCTTCTTGCTGCCTAGTCTATTGCATGCTTATCCGGTTGTCACACCTGCTCAATAGGGATAGTTTGACGGCGTGGCTCACGATTCAGAACGAGCAGTTCGGAAGAAGGCTCAGGTGTGACAACCGGATAAGCATTGTCTATTGCTCAAGCCAGCTCCGAATCCGCACGTTAACTCACCACGAAGCTGAAGCGCGCGAAGTCGATCCATCCGTGGCCTGTGCCAGGCTTGTCTCGTGGCCACGGATTCCACGGGCTTTATGATGTACGAGATACGGGATGGGAAATGGCAGACAAGGGCTCTGCTCTTGGCTCTTTACCTTCCCTTTCGGTCGAGGTTCAGCTTGAACTGGTCGGGGCCAACCTCACTTGTCACGCCGTCGGATGGCACTTGAGCCTTGGCGATCCAGAGAAGGGCGTTCAAGACCACCTTGCGATAATTGGTCTCAGCCCACAAGATGTGAGAGTGCCCGCCTGTGAAGCCGAAGCCACGCCCGCCATCGGACCGTTCGAAAACCCACATGACATGTTGTGGTTCTTTGTTCTCGAGCACCGCTTTCCGCACGTGCGGGTTGTTGCTGTGCGGACCATCGGGCTGGTCGAGCGTCTCTGGAGGCGGCAGGGCGCTGAGAATGGGGGTAACACCGGTCATGTTAGGGGGGAACCGCATGTGATAGTACCACTCGTCTCTGGACTGGAAAGGCTTAACCCCGCTAGTAACCGGGTGCACGGGGAAACTGTTGAACTCCGCTTTCCAGAATGGATTGACCGACCAGTCGGTCTCAAAGTACCCACCGATCCAGGCGAGAAACTCCTGACCGCCCTTGTCTTTTGGCACCTCCACGGCGTAGTGGATGCATCCCAATCCAACTCCCTTGGCGACTAGGTCGCCGATGACTTTGAGCCGGTCGCCCTGGACGAACGGATGCCCGCCGCCGCCGTCTGAGTAGATCGCAATTGCCGCGGCGCCGTCGAAGACCTTCACGTCCGCCGGCCAGCCGTTTGTCACAACAACGGTTTCGATCCCCGGCACGGAGTCAAGGCAACGGGCCAAAAGCAGACAACCGCCACGGTGTTCGTGGTCGCCGGGACCGTGGCTTTGCGGTCCCGCCACGAGCACGATCTTCCGAGTGACGGCCAACGATTTGAGGCGCAAGTCTTTGAATTGAACGGTCATGGGTGGGCCGGCATGCAACTGCAACGCAAGAATGCCGGTGCTTGCTTGTTTCTGGCCGTCGTTGTCCGTCACATCAACCGTAACCTGGCCATTGATCTTGTGGATGATGTGGTTGCCCCGGGCAATTATGACATACTCGTTCCAGTCATTCTTACGTATCGCGGACTGGATTTCCTTTGTGTCGCCTGTCGATCCCACGACCTGTTTCTTGCCGTCGGCGCCCCAGACGACCTTTTCGCCGCGCTCGGCCATGATACCGCGACTCATGCGTTCCTCGTAGAGAATGCCTGAATAGCGGTCACCGGCTTCGATGTCCGCCTGGTAGCCGCCTACGGACCAGTTTCCAAAATCCTTGCTCCGGTACTGGATGCCCGAGTTCCCGAACCCCCGATTGTCACCAGGGACGAGCTTGTAGGAAAGGCGGAGCTCGAAGTCCGACACCGCCCCGCCGCGCCAAATGATGAATGTGTTGCCCTGCGTTGGGTTCTCTTTGGTTGTCCGGCCCGTGATTGCACCGTCCTGAACAGACCAGAACTTTGGATCGCCGTCCCAACCGGCCAAGCTCGTCCCGTTGAAGATGGACTGAAAACCATCCTGAGCGTCAGCGGCAAAGACTATCTGCCGACAGACCACGAGCAGACCGAGTCCGACGGCGAACCGTCTCCAATGGAACGCGCTTATCGCTTTCATGCTTTTGCTGTCGAGGGGCCCAGTGTCTTTTTGAGGAACTTAAGACCTTTGACGGCGATCTCCTCGCGGCTCGGCTCCATCTTCCGCCAGATGGCCGCGGCTCGGGCGATCACCTTCACGTCTTGAGTGAAACTCTCGATGACAACGTCGCCGTCGTACTTGGTTCGTTTGAGAGCATCAGCGATGTGGTCCCAGTTGATGTGGTCGTTGCCCGGCGTGCCGCGGTCGCTACCGCAGGCGTGGAAATGACCAAGCAGCTTGCCAGCCTTTTTGATTGCCGCCCCCTGGCATTTCTCCTCGATATTCATGTGGAACGTATCGAGGTGAAGCTTGAGCGCGGGGCTACCTACGTCTTTGATCATCTTCAGGGCCTGGTCGACGGTGTTGATGAAATCGGTTTCGAATCGGTTGAGCGGCTCCATGCAGATGAGCTTGCCCCGCTTGCTAGCGTAAGCGCACAGCTTCTTCAGGTTCGCGACAACGGTCTTCCATTGTTTCTTGTACTCGACCGGGGGCACCGCATCAGCCCGCCCCACCGAAGAGTAAACCGGGCCGATCAGGCTAGGAGCGTCCAGCACTACCATCAGGTCAATGCAAGCCTTGAGGTAATCCATCGCCGTTTTCTGCTGTTCTGGCGTGCCGCGCAGATCGCGGTCCGGTCCCAGGCACGCGCAGATGGACCCACACACCAGACCGTGCTTGTCGAGCTCGGCCTTGACGTAAGCCGGGTCAATGTGGGCCGGGTCTTCAATTGGAATCTCGACGCTCTGGAACCCCCATTTCTTGAAGGTCTTGAAGAGCTTGGTGCTGGCGTTGGTGAATGGGGATGTGAACAGGAATGTGTTGATGCCTAATCTCATAGTGTACTTTGTTTGCTGGCAGGCTAGGCCAAAGACTCCGCGTGTCAAAGAGTTTTCACATGTCTGTGGGAACGCAAGGCAAGGCGCATCTCACTTCCTTCACAGCGCCACTCAGCCGCAACCAAACCAACCCGCCGAGAAGATCGCGAGGCTGCGTCGCAGCCACTTCCCCACGCCGCGCTATCTTGGCGCTGGTAGGGCTGGGACCTGCCTACGCCGCCGCCGCGGCAAGCAGGCCGCCCGGGCCAGCCAGCTTGTCACTCTCCCGCCGGCCGCCATGGATCGTAGACTACTGAATCGCTTCACTCCTTGAGCGGTGGGCCGACCGTGGTTATCGTCACCCGCGCCCGCGGACGAACGAGCGGCAACGGGTCGCAGGCGAACGCCACCGAATTCTCGCCAGGCGCCAGAAGAGGCAGCTCCCCTGCCGGTGTCACCTGTTGAAGCTCAGTGCCGTCAGGTCCGTACAACTTGCAGTCGGCGAGAGAATTCAACTCGATGTAACAACCAGTCTCAAGCTCGACAGGCAGAACGACAGTGCGGTTCCCAACAGTGAGGCGCGGATTGCGCAGTTTTGATTTCACGAGTGGAATTGCGCGGATGGTGCTGAGGTGACATGCAACCTGGCCTCGTGGTGGCAGGTTGTTTAGCCACAGGCCAATCTGGTTGATTTGCCCGTAGTCCACCGTCTCGCGGTAGATTGCATATGGATTCCCGTAGGGCCACGCGTAGTCGGCATACCGCTCGCCTTCTGGTTCTATCAGCTCGAAGTAACGCCAACCGGTGAAATC
>JAXDCU010000570.1:0-17110 GCA_034677645.1 Verrucomicrobiia bacterium | reverse complement strand
AAACGCGGCCAAGAACCGTGCGAAACGGCCTGTCAAAATTGAAATCGAAAAGTACCATGACCGGCATCTCAAGCCTGATCTACCGAGGGAATATCAACTTTCATTCAAATTAAACCGGACACTAGTGCCGTGAAATCAAAAAGAAACTCAGCGCCGGCTATTCTGCCCCTTAGCGCCGCGGTAAGACTTGATGGCGACAAGGTCATCAGTCCCGATTCCGCTCTCGCTGACCGGGAGATTCAGTCGGGTATCCCAGTCCTGGTGGTCCTGGCGGCGGGCAAGGGCACTCGCTTTGGCGCCGCTCCCAAGTGCGTTCAGCTTGTCCGCGGAACTCCTTTGGCTCGGCATACGATTGAGTCCTTTCGAAAGTTCAGCTCATCTCCAGTGATCTGCATAGTTGGTCATCGCCATGATGAGGTCTTGGCTGCTTTGGGAGCGGAGAACGTCTATATCCGATCTGACAATCCAGTTGGCGGGACCGCGTATGCCGCATTCGAGGCGTTCTGTCTGCCGCGGTTGATCGAGGCCCGACCACTGATGATGATCGCCATGGGCGATCGAATTCTGACGCCAGAAGTGTTTGCTCGTCTGAATCGCGTGCATGGCGCGGGCGGGCGCGAGGCGGATTTGACGTTCATGACCGCCATTCATGCGTCACCCAAGAACCATGGCAAAGGCCGGGTGGTGCGCGATGCCGGCGGAAGAGTGAAACGGATCGTGGAGCAGCGCGACATCGAGGCGATAGCTGAAGGCGCTGAGCGACAGCGGTTACAGAATATCACGGAATGCAACTGCCCCCTCTACGCAATCCGAGCCGACACTTTGCACCAATACCTACATTCCCTGTCCAATGCCAACGCGCAGCGTCAGTATTACTTGACGGACATCGTCGAGGACATCAGCCGACAAGCGGGAGACATTCGAACTGTGCAAGTCAGTCCCTCCGATCCTGAGTACGATCTACTTTGTTCAGACATAACCAGGCCAGAAGACATCGTGTCACTCGAAAGGATCGTCGCATCGTGCGATGTTCTTCAAGTTGCCTGGCGATCAGACATTGATCTGGCCGCACGCCTCATCATGGCGAACCGCCCCGCCGTACAGGCGCATGCTATCGCGGGCCAGATTGAGATGTTGGTCGCCGCGGCCGAACGGGAGAAGCTTGGATTCAGGCCATCCGATCCAGTCGGGCTCGGCGTCTCGGGGGGCCGGCTCCGAATCGCGTTTATGCATCCAGACATGACCCGTTTTTTCGGTCCGGCATGGCAGATGGCAATCGGAGCGGGTACTGCCTCGGGTGAAGAGCAGATAGTCATGCTGGCGCAGCGAGCCGATGACGGCCTGATTCACCTGTTTCCCGCCCAAGCCAAGTACCGTGAGCGCGCGAATGTCGTGGCGGCCGACATGCCCGAGATGTATCCGGACGAGACTGTTACGGACCTGCATGCCTACGAAGTCTTCGGCACGCGGATGAGCGAGAAGCTGCTCCAATCTTTGGGCTACGTGAGCGACAAGGAAATACAACAGAGACGCTTGTCGGGTCGTCCTGTTCCAGAGTTGTCATTGCATGTCTCGGGCAACATGCGCCGTCCGTTTTGCCTGATTGGCAACGGGCTGGCCTCGTTGCGAACGCTGCGTGAAGGGACCGTGGGCGACAAGGTGCATGCGAGCCTCGGACGAGGCTCTTTCCGAGGTCTGCGCATCGCCATCGCAGGCAATATTCCCCAGGGCGGTTTCTCAAGCTCATCAGCCGTGACTGTCGCTACCATTAATTCCGTCAATGCCCTTTATGACCTCGGCCTGGACCCGGAGCGTCTGGTTAGCTTGGCTTGTCAGGCCGAGTACGGCACTGGTGTGCGTGCCGGATCGCTCGACCAGGCCACGGAACAGAAAGGTCGCCCAGGCGAGGGCGCCCTGATCTCTTCAAACCCCAGCGATGGCTACCGTGTGCTCGGCACCTACCCAGTTCCCGCCCAGCGGTTCAAGGTCCTCTTCCCGTACAGTGTGGAGCGCGACATGTCTGCGTGGAGGTGGTCATGGGGGGCGTATGCGGAGGCGCCGGGATTCGGTCGCCCTTCCGCGGGCGAAATGCGCAAGCTCACTGGCAAGGCGGCTGAAATCGCCGCTGTTCTCCTCCGGTTGCCCCTTGACACGGACTGGTTCAAGCACGTTGAGAATGACCTGATCGAAACCGGTGACCTCAGTCAAGCCAACCGACGGTGGATCGCCGGCGTCCTGCGCCAACTGCCGCTCCGTGTTGCGAAAGAAGACCTCCATCACAGGTTGCGGTGCAACCGATCTTGGTATGTTGACCAACTTCGTGCCGCCGAGAATCTGGACCCGGATACGGCTGCGCGAAACGCGGATGCCACGTTGGCATCTCTGTTTTCTGGGTGGAATGATCCTGTGCTTCGCCGTGCCACGCCATCGGGGGCCGTCGTTGAGGAATCTGGCGTGCCGCTGCGCGCAATGCTCGCCTATCTTTTCGCCGAGGTGGCCCGCAACTTTCGCCTGATCCACCATCCGCATGAGTGGGTTCGGTGCGTTACATGGTCCCAGCTCGGGGACAGGTCGGTTGACATCGCGCCTGAAAGGCTTCCAACTCGTGTTGCCATGGAGAGTGCTCTTGGCTGGGAACACGGTGTCGCGGGACCACACTTGCTCGATCGTTGGCTTGAGCATGCTTCGGCCACGCCGCACGATTACCAGCGCGGACTGGACGACGAATCATTGAACGCAGCAGACCCACCCGAGTTCCACTTGCTCGAAGGCGGAAGTTTCTTCCGCGGTCTGGCCTTGATCGATCTGGCTGAGGCGATGCTGAAGCGGGCTTTTGGACTGGACTCGGTCGCCGTGCGCGTAAATGCGGCCGGGCAGGGCGACTATTTTCAGGTGCATGTGGACACGCGATTGGCGGATGTCGAGGCGGTGAAACGGTTCATACGATTGGCTTTCTATCGACGGTTTGGCCTTTCACCAGAAGCGGAGTTTGTCGAAGTTCATCCCGGCGGTGGGGCGGTAGGTGTGCGTCTGGATAGATACGATTCACTCATCAGCCTGGCGCGAATGCTGAAAAGGAACCAGAAACCCGCGATTCGCAACTGATTGCTTCCGCGCACGGTGTTGTCGTAGACTTGGCTCCAGTCAAAGACTCATATGACCGCGCGAGAACGTCTCCAAGCCGCACTCGATCATCGTCAGCCCGACCGTGTACCTGTCGATTTTGGCGCAAGCGCGGTAACCGGCATGCACGTCTCAATCGTGCATCGGCTGCGCCAGCGCATACTCGGTGAACCCGACTATCGCGTCAAAGTTATCGAGCCGTATCAGATGCTTGGTGAAATCGACGATGACCTGCGGACGGCCCTCGGCATCGATGTGATTGGCGTCCCTGCCCGGAAGTCGCTGTTCGGCACCGAGGCGCGCGACTGGAAGCCATTCACTCTTTTCGATGGCACGCCCTGTCTAGTGCCTGGCGCTTTCAATGTCACTCCGGCGCCTGACGGCGGCTGGCACATTTACCCCGAAGGCGACACGACAGTCGGGCCAAGCGGACACATGCCGCAAGGGGGCTACTTCTTTGATGCGGTGATTCGACAGAACCCAATCAACGAAGGCGAACTAAACCCCGCCGACAACCTGGAAGAGTTCGGACATCTGAACGCCGAAGACTTGGCCTACTACCGAGGTAGACGGGAATGGCTTGAGGAACGTCGCCGTTTCGGCTCGCTGCTCGTCGTCCCCGGCGCGGCATTTGGCGACATCGCACTAGTCCCTGCACCGTTCCTCAAAGCCCCCAAAGGCATTCGCGATGTATCGGAATGGTACATATCAACGAAAACCAGACGTGACTATGTCCATGCCGTCTTCGAGCGACAATGCGAGATCGCCTTGCGCAACATCGACACTCTGGCCGGTCTTTTCGGTGATTTGGTTCAGGTGGCATTCATTACCGGCACTGACTTCGGCACGCAACGCGGCCCGTTTGTCTCCCGCCAAGCCTACCGTGACCTGTTCAAGCCATTCCATCGGATGGTCAACGACCACATCCACGGCCGCACCCGGTGGAAGACGTTCATCCATTCGTGCGGATCGGTTTACGGGCTCATTCCAGACTTTATCGAGGCCGGATTTGATGTGCTGAATCCCGTCCAATGCTCGGCAGCGCAGATGGAAGGCGCACGGCTAAAGCGGGAATTTGGACGCGATCTTGTCTTTTGGGGGGGCGGCGCCGACACGCAACGCACCTTGCCGTTCGGCACGCCGGCCGATGTCTATGAGGAGGTGCGTCAACGGATCGCCACGTTCGGTCCTGACGGCGGATTCGTTTTCAACACCGTCCACAATATTCAAGGAAACGTGCCTCTGCCAAATGTAATCGCCATGTTCGATGCACTCCGAGATGTCGCTAAGGGCTGACTTACTGGCAGTTCATCGATCGACACGCTCGGGTACACACCAGGCGGGGTGAGGCTTGAAGGATGAGTAGCTCAACGCTGAAAGAACAAGGCGGCCCCGCTCCGTACCTGACAATGGTCTGCCTCGTAGCGGCTCTCGGAGGACTCCTCTTTGGCTATGACACGGCGGTAATCTCCGGTGCGATCGGGTTCCTCGAGTCGCATTTTGACCTCAGCCCAACCATGAAGGGCCTGGCTGCTTCCATCGCGCTGGTGGGCTGCGTGTTAGGATGCCTCTTGGCCGGCCTCTTCAGCGATCTCCTGGGTCGAAAGAAAACCCTCCTTCTGGCGGCACTGATGTTTCTTGTCTCTGCAATTGGAACGGCCCTTCCCAATCGCTTGTCCATGTTTCTGCTGTTCAGAGTCCTTGGCGGCGTCGCGATAGGCATCGCCTCCCTCGCCTCGCCAATGTATATCGCTGAAATCTCGCCTGCCCGAATCCGAGGTCGAATGGTGTCAGTCAATCAATTTGCCATCATCAGCGGCATGCTGATCATCTATTTCGTCAATTACGCAATTGTGCGCCCTGCCAATCCATTTTGGAATGAGAACATCGGCTGGCGCTGGATGTTCGCGTCTGGTTGTGTGCCCGCTGCGTTGTTTCTTGGCCTGCTGTTTCTGGTCCCCGAAAGCCCACGCTGGCTCGTCGAGCGCGGGCGGATCGAAATCGCACGTGCTATTCTCGAACGAATCAACGGTGCGAATGGCGCCGCGATCGAGATGGCCGCAATTGAGCAAACTATCGGCAAGGAAAGCGGATCGATCAGGCAGTTGTTCTCTCCTGGCTTGCGGACGGCGATGGGAATCGGAATTGGACTGGCCGTGCTCCAGCAGGTCACGGGCATCAATGTGTTTCTCTACTACGCTCCGGAGATATTCAAGAAACTGGGCGCCGCGATCGATGTTGCCCTCCTTCAGACAATCGTTGTTGGCTCTGTCAACTTGCTTTTCACTGTCGTGGCGATTTGGACGGTCGACCTAGTCGGGCGCAAACCCTTGATGATTGTCGGCGCGGCGGGAATGGGAGTTTGTCTGCTGGCATTGGGAGCCGCGGCCCAAGCGGGTGTCATGGCCCTGGGAGTCCTAGTGTTCGTGCTTGGGTACATCGCTTGCTTCGCACTGTCGGTGGGACCTGTTACGTGGGTTATCCTGTCGGAAATCTATCCCACACGCATTCGCGGTCGGGCAATGTCCATCGCCACGGTGTGTCTTTGGACGGCGAATTTCCTGGTGTCACAGAGTTTTCCAATGATGGATGATAACCGGTGGTTGATTCGCCACTTCAACCACGGCTTCCCATTCTACGTCTACGCCGTGTTCTGTGTCGGTTTGGTCGCGCTTGTTTGGCGTGCTGTACCCGAAACAAAAGGTCGCTCATTGGAGGAAATCCAGGGAGCCTGGATGCGCCTGCGTCGAAGCGCGCATCGCCACATTGGCCAACCGTGTGTCCTTGCACCAGAAGATGCAAAAGGCCAGCATCAACTCGACTCAGATCGGTCGTGAAACAAACAAATGGCTCAATCTGTCAATGAACAAAGTCATTCTCGGCTTCGCGCTAGCGGGCATAATCCACGTGTCCGCCGCCACAAACGTTTGGCTTACCTCACTCGACCTGGGAAAGATGCGACAAGGATGGGGTCGCCCGCAAATCGATCGAGCAATCCGCGAACAACCGTTTTCAATAGCGGGTGCCAAGTTCGACCACGGCGTCGGCACTCATGCCAACAGCGTGTTGTGGATTGATCTGGATGGCGGCTCGGACAGGTTCACCGCCCAGGTCGGCGTCGACGACTCCGCCGGGAGTCCGACAGCCTCGGTCACCTTCTCAATCGTTGGCGATGACCAAAAGCTCTGGCAGTCAGGACCCGTGCGCTCCGGTCAGCAACCCATACCTGTCGACGTAAACCTCAGAGGTATCAGAACACTGATACTGATCGTCGGAGATGCGGGCGACGGGATCGAGTTCGACCACGCCGACTGGGCTGACGCCAAGTTTGCAGTCAGCGGCTCGCCACCGAAAGCAATTGATCCGCTGATCGGGGATCGAGTGATTCTCACCCCTAAACCAGGACCCGCTCCGCGAATAAATGGTCCGCGGGTCTTCGGTGTGCGGCCGAAATCTCCGTTCTTGTTTCGTATTCCCGCGACTGGCGAGCGGCCCATGCGGTTCGCGGCTGATGGTCTGCCGAACGGCCTCACGATCAATTCTCAGTCGGGAATCATCACTGGAGCAATTGCCAAGGCTGGCAAGTATGTTGTGAATCTGAGAGCGCAAAATGAACGAGGCGCCGCCCGTCGCAAGCTTCGCATCTTTTGCGGCGACACCCTCGCGCTCACGCCGCCTATGGGGTGGAACCATTGGTATGCTCATTATGATCGTATAACAGACCGATTGGTGCGCGAAGCCGCCGACGCTATGGTCAATAGCGGCATGGCAGACGTGGGCTACCAGTATGTCAGCATAGACGACTGCTGGATGAACGCGACGCAAAACAAAGACCCGCTCCGAGTCGGACCACTCCGCGATTCCGCCGGCAACATCGTTCCCAACCGCCATTTCCCCGATATGAAAGGCCTCACCGACTATATTCACGAACGGGGTTTGAGAGCGGGCATTTACACATCGCCGGGGCCCTCGACCTGCGCTGGTTTCGCCGGCAGCTACCAGCATGAGGCGCTGGATGCGCGCCAGTTCGCTCTTTGGGGATTCGATCTACTGAAGTACGACTGGTGTTCCTACGGAGACATCGCCAAGGCAGATAACAGCCCGGAACGAGTCAAGCTCATGAAACCCTATATCCTCATGGGCAAACTGCTCAAACAACAGCCCCGCGATATCGTTCTTAACCTGTGTCAGTACGGCATGGGTAATGTGTGGGAATGGGGCGCCGAAGTTGGCGGCCATTCCTGGCGCACCGCGGGTGACCTAGGATTCGAGCTCGACCGTGTGTTTGAAGTCGCACTCCGCAACGCCGAGCACCGTGCTTGGTCCAAGCCAGGCAGTTGGAACGACCCCGACTACATACAGATCGGTCGCATAGGGAACGCCCGAGGCATGGGGGAGCTGCAACCATGTCCTCTTAGTCCGAACGAGCAATACGCGTTCATGTCTCTCTGGTGTCTTATGGCGTCGCCTCTGTTCTACAGCGGCGACATGGGCAGTCTGGATGAATTCACTCTGAGCGTTCTCTGCAATCCTGAGGTCTTAGATGTTGATCAGGACCCGCTGGGTCAATGCGCACGTGTTATGTCGGCCGGTGAGAACGGTTTTGTCATGCTCAAGCAACTTGAGGACAACACCCAAGCGGCAGGCCTCTTTAACCGTGGCGAGACACCCTCACAAGTCACTCTGCGCTGGAGTCAACTTGGCCTGAAGCCGCCCGTGTATGTGCGCGACCTTTGGCGCCAACGGGACCTTGGCCGATTTGAGGACTCATTCTCAGCGCAAGTGCCTCGTCGCGGTGTTGTGTTGGTCCGCCTGAGTCCTAAGCGCTACAAACCTGAGTGACACCTCCCGGCGAGTTACAGAACAAAATCCTCACCCGGAGCAGCCTGCCGGGCTGGAGAAAACGTCTCCGCGATCAGAAACGCATGCTGGTTGTCACGAATGGCTGTTTCGACATCCTTCACGCTGGCCACGTCATGTATCTGGCGGCCGCCCGGCGTCTTGGCGATTGCCTTTTGGTGGGGCTCAATAGCGATGTGTCGGTGTGTGCAATCAAAGGCCCTCGGCGCCCCATCAATTCAGAGCAGGACAGAGCTATTGTTCTCGCTGCCCTCGCCGCGGTCGACGTTGTTTGCGTCTTTCCCGAAACCGACGCACTTGATTTTCTCGGTGCGGCCGAACCAGACGTGTATGTCAAAGGGGGGGATTACACTCTCGACACCATGAACCAGCGGGAGAGACTCTTGGTCGAGCGCATTGGCGGTCGTATCGAAATCGTCACTGGCCTGCCTGGCCGTTCGTCCTCAGCCCTCCTCGAACGGTTGGGGTCACATCTAAACATTCGACATTTCGGACATTTCCCGAAAAAGCGAGTCAAAATGTCCAATGTTTAGATGTGACCCCAAGTCGGACTGGATCGAGGAGACCCGCTGGATGGAGAGGCCATTGCGAGGCGTCAAATGGTTTGTATGCGATGTTGACGAAGTTGATATCGTGGAAGCTCTTCCAGTTTGCTTTCCGGACGTCAAGGTCCCGGATTCTGTTGGCCGCGGTGCTGGTTACTTCGATTTCCAGCATGTTCGCGGTCGGCTTGAGGTCCTCAAGAAGCAGCCGGAAAGGACTCATTATCAGCGTGCCGATGTCGCGCTTGTTGAGGCGGACGCGAGCGCTTTGCGCGACATGACCCAAGTCGAGCAGAAACGTCTGGCCATCACGAGGGCGGTCGAATGTGATGGTATATCGCGCGGTTCCGGCGAACCGCTTGGCGTGTTCACCGCCCAGCTCGGTCCAGGAAGTCAACTTGTCCGTTGTGAGCGGACTGGGGAGTTCAGGGCCACCTTCGATGAACTCAACGCGCCAGTTTCCGCGTAACTCAACCGCGGAAGAGAGCATGCCATTCGCGTAAACCCAATGCTGGTTTTCGGTCGGAATTCGGTTCGAAGCGCGAGCGACAATCGATTCGTACGGATGGAGCTGGACGAACACCTCAGTAACGTCGTTGCTGGCAGGTCGCGAGACTGCCCAGCCAGCCTGGCCTGTCATGGGATTCATAAGCCCCACCGACTTGGCCTTGCATCGGAGCGGGACCCAACCCTCGTAGAAGTTCGTGCTGGAGTTGAGGAGAAAATAGTCCGTGCCGAGGTTGTGGGCGCGCCGGAGGAAAGCCAAGACGCCTTGATCGACGAGAGCTTCACGACGAGCGCCGGCATGCCTTAGCGCAGCGGATACATTGCCTACCATGATTCTGCCCAGCCCATGTTTGGCCTCTGAAAGCGACGCATCTGGTGTGGAAGTGAATTGGATATTGGCCCGGGCCGACTTGAGTGTGTGGCGCCGTTTGTCGAGTCCGTCGAGTCCGGGCACATCGTCAGGAAGGGCCGAATCGAATATTACTGTTGCGCCTTCTTGAGCCAGCGCAAGGAGGCGCTGGAAAGTCGCAAGCGGAACGTGTCGGCACCGCGGCACCACAACAGCCTGGTAGGCTGCTCCTGGCAAAGCGATTCGGCCAGTAGCGACTCGGGCCGAAGCAAGTTGGCGGTCGGAAAGGAGATCGAAGGCGTAACCTCGACGCCAGAGTGATTTGGTGATTTGACCGATTGGCTGGGCGTCGAGCCAGTGGCGGTGGTGGACGGTGAGTTGTTCGACGAGTGGGCGTTGGTCGTGCCAGAGGTCGTGGATTGGCCAGTAGACGAGCAGGTCGTTATCGGGGTGACCGGCTTGGAGCACGGATTGGGCGCGGGCCACGTATGAATTGAGCGTTGGCATGTCGCGCCAAATCGGGTTGCGGGGGTTGATCTGAGCCGCGGCGTAGAAGAGCCAACCTGGCCAGCCAGCTTCGTCCGGTGAATAACAAGTTCCATGATAGAAGATGTGGTTCGCTCCGGCGAGGAACAAGTCATCCACATTGCGTTTGAGGTCCGCGAGAGTTTCGGTGAAATGCTCAGCGACCCAGGTACCGGTTTCGGCGGCAACCAGCGGGTGGCCGGCCACGTGAGCGGCGGAAGACGCGAACTTCGAGACTAGGATGTCACGATCCTTGTTGAACATCTCGGTTTCCGGGATATCAGCGGCTGCGTAGAGGTCGAGCAAGTTGGCGGGCGAGCCATGCGCCTGGTTGCGCGTGACAAAGCCATGGCGTCGCGACCAGTTCGCCCAAGGTTCAGTCATCGAGTCGAGGAGGAGGTCGGACAAGGTCTCGCGGAAGTCGCAGCGGACGCGGCAGGCGATGTCGTTGGTCGCCGTGCCGAAAAGGGCGGCGCGGTGACTCTCGATCCTGTATCCGCGGCGTTTCGCGAACTCGTCGAGGAGGTCGGGAGTCCACGCGGCACCGGAGTATTCGTAGGAGTCGTGGTATTGCGCGCGGGGTTTGGGCCCGTCGTACGCAGCGAAGGCGTCGGTGAACTTCTTAAGGTAGCGATCGACGGACGGACGGTGGAAAGGATTCAGCATTGGTCCTTCGCCGCCTGGAGCGGCGCGTTTAACGGCTGGCTGGCCGGCCTTGAAAGTGACGATTCGCAATCTCGATCCGGCGTCAGCCGGCTTCCAGTCGACACGCCCGTCGGCATTGATACGTTCCGTCAAGTCCGTCACCTGTCCATCACTCGATTCGGCCAGGAGCGCAAGAAGCGATTTGTGATCGGCGATGGGTGCTGGTTCCTGGCCTTGCTGTATGTCGACCAGTTTGGTTTGGACTCGCCAGCACGAGAGTTCGGCGGAGATGTCAGGTCCGCCGAAGTTCCAGCCGGTGCCCGTGGTCATGTCGATGTCCATGCCGAGTCGTCGGGCTTCGGTCACTGTCAGACGCAGAGCTTCCATCCAGCGTGGGGTTAGGTATTGAATGTAGCGGTCTTCCCACCCTCGCGCGCCATATATCGGGATCACGTGCATTCCACCCAAGCCTACGTCGGCATAGCGCTGAAGTTCGCGGACCAAGTTGGTTTCGTCCACAGCGCTTCCCATCCAATGCCAGTAGGCCCAAGGCTTAGCGGTGTTGGCGATCGGCGGCCAAGCAAGTTCTGAGCCGTTGGGCGAAACCTGATCTGGGGTAGTTGTGCCCGAGGCTGGCTGGATCAGGCAGACTGAACAAGCCAGCAAGAGGCTAGGGAATGGGTATCTACTCATGAAGCTCCCAGCCTTGGCGGCAATCGCGGTACAGGTACTTGTTCGCGTCGGGCACATTAGTGATCTGCATCTTCTCGCTATCGAACTTTACAGTCCGGCCCGCACGCAAAGCCACCGTGCCGAGATTGACCGCGTCGGTGATATGCGCTGCGTTGATGAAACTGCCTGGTGACGGTTCGCCTCCCTGACATGCGATGACCCACGGGTTTCCGCGCTGTCCGCGTCCGGCATCCTGGATCTCGGGCTCATCGATAGTGAGCGGTTTGTTTTGGCCTTTGGCGAACAGGCGCGGATTGGTCCCGTTGAAGTCCGCGATGATCGACCCTTCATCGCCGACGAAGAGAATGCCTTCGCGGCCCATTTTGACGTCTTGCGTCTCGATCTCGCGCGGCAAGCGAGGTCTCATGCCGCCATCATACCAGAACAACTCACGCGCGGGCGTGTCAGCCCGTGCCGGAAACTGGAAACGAATGGCGCAGGCAGTCGGATAAGCGAAATCGTTGATGGCCACGCGGCTCACGCAATCGTCGACCAAGCAGGTATGAGTAGCCCAGGCTTCGGCGGTCGCCGGGACCCCGAGATTCAGACCGACAAACACGGGCCACAGGCTGTAGATCCCCATGTCCGCCATCGAACCACCGCCGAAATCGTACCAACCACGATAAACCGTGTGGGTGTAGTGCGGATGGTAAGCTCTGAACTGTTCCGGACCGAGCCAGAGGTCCCAGTCGAATCCTTTTGGCACAGGCGGCTTGTCTTTGGGCAATTCGGTGTACTGGGGCCAGACGGGCCGGTTTGTCCAGTTGTGGATTTCCCGCAGCGTGCCGATGGCGCCCTTCGTGATCTGTTCGACGATTCTGCCGTTCCCAGTTCCGCTGCCGTAAGCCAGCAGATGCGTGGCGACTCGTGTCTTGCGCGCCGCCTCCACGACCTGCCTCCCCTCATACAACCGATTGGCAATCGGTTTGTGCATGAGGACATGTTTCCCCTTCCGCATGGCGGCGATCGAGATAGTCGCATGCAGATGATCGGGCGTCATGATCTTCACGGCGTCCAGGTCTCTCTCTTTTTCGAGCAGTTCGCGGAAATCGGCGTAGGTCGAGCAGGCTCTGAATCTCTCCGCGCCGCGATTTCTGGCGTAGTAGGTGTCAATCACCAGCCGTCCGACGTCGCGCCCACCCGGGCATCCGTTTTCGTTGGAGCGCCAGTTGGCATTGGCGAGGTACGACTGTATTCGCTGCCGAATCTCGTTCTTGCCCCACTCGACATAGTCGTTGCTGTTGGCATTGGGGTCACAGACGGAGACTATCTGTATTCGCTCGTCCGAGAGCAGGCTGTCGAGCTCGCGGAAGCTCTGGGTGCCCATGCCGATATGCGCGAGTGTGATCTTGTTGTTAGGGGAGACGTATCCAGTTCCGCCCAGGACATGTCGTGGGATTATCGTGAAAGCGCCCGCGGCGACTGTTGATCCAAGGAACTTACGGCGGTTGAGGTCTGTTTTCATCGGGTTATTCTTGTACTACTGTCTTGCGGGATTCTCGCAGCCAGCGCAAATCTTGCGGCGCGAAACGCATGTTCGCAAGACCAAAGCCGTCCTGAAATCCGCGTTTGGCGTCGTCACCGACGACGAAGTTCTCGATTCACTTTTTTCTTTTGCTCGTAGGCCGTCGGGCTAGATTGAAACGCGCTAACTCCAACGCTATCATGAACGGCCCGCTCAAGCGCTCGTGGCAACGCCGGGACAGTAAGTCGGTTGGTGTCGGGCACGCGGGGCTACACGGGATTCGGAGGTTGGCGGCTTTCACGTTGATCGAGTTGCTGGTGGTGATCGCCATCATTGCGATTCTGGCCGGGATGCTGCTGCCGGCCCTTTCCAAGGCCAAGACCAAGGCGCAGGGCATTTACTGCGTCAACAACCTCAAACAGCTACAGCTTGCCTGGACGCTTTATGCGGATGACCATCAGGATCGACTGCCGGGTGTCAACGGTGGCTCGGTCGCTGGTCCGGACCAATGGGTGTCCGGCTGGCTCGATTTTTCTCCAGACAACTCCGACAACACCAATCTGCAGTACTTGCTAGAGCCGAAGTATGCGCAGATCGGGCTCTATGTCACGTCGCCCGGTGTTTATCGTTGTCCGGCGGACAGAAGTCAGGCCTCGTTTGGTGGAAAGGCGGTAGCACGGGTCCGCAGTGTCTCGGCGAACATGTGGATGAACTACATTGGCAACGTTGAGGTGGGCCAGGACAGGTACCGGGTTTTTCGGAAGAGCAGCGAGCTCACGGCGTTGGGTCCTTCAAGCGCCTGGGTTTTCATTGACGAGCGCGAGGACAGCATCAATGACGGGTTGTTCCAGACCGACCTGAAGAACCGGGGACCCGCGGCGCGAATTGTCGACTATCCGGCAAGTTACCACAATCGGGCGGCAGGGTTGTCGTTCGCCGATGGCCATGCGGAAATCAAGAAATGGCTGGATGCACGCACGATTCCCGTGCTCAAGAAAGGTCAGTTGATCCCGCTCGGCGTCGAGTCGCCCAACAATCCGGACGTAGCCTGGCTTCAGGAGCGATCGAGTGTGCTGAGGGACTAACGCGCCAGCTCGGCGGACCCGATATACGACGTAAACTCCGGTGCGATTGGGCTTGAGAGCGGTGGATGTTCTGGCCAGACTCTCCGCCCACGCAAGACCGCGGATCGAACTCTAGCTTCCGCGGTCAACGTCCGAATGTGCAGACTCAATACCGTTTGCGCGAGGTGGCAGCGATCGCGGCACTTGTTCTTGGAGGCTCGGTTGCTGCCGTGAACGCCGAGGAACGCTCGTTGGCGGAACGTCTCGGTTACAGTGCCACCGATAGAATTCTCATTGTCAACGGCGATGATGCTGGCATGTGCCATGCCCCCAATGTCGCAACCATCGAGTGCCTTGAGAAAGGCTTGATGCGCACCTCGACAATCATGGTGCCGTGCCCGTGGTTCCCCGAGATCGCGGCGTACGCCGTGCAGAATGCGGACAAGGATTTTGGTGTGCATCTATGCCACACGGCTGAATGGACGAAGTATCGGTGGGGACCGGTGGCGGCGCGGGAGAAGGTGGCCGGGTTGGTGGACAGCGCTGGTTACTTGTGGCGGAGCGTGGAGGAAGTGTACCAACACGCCAGGCCGGACGAGGCCTTGACCGAGGCACGCGCCCAGATCAAGCGCGCGTTCGCCGCGGGCATCGATGTAACCCATCTCGACTCGCACATGGGCACCCTGCAACTGAGTCCCGATTTCATGAAAGTGTATGTGCAGTTGGCGGTTGAGTTTGAGCTGCCTCTGCGAATGGCATCGCAGGACACGCTGGCCCGGTATGGATATCCCAACATGCGGAAGGAAGTGGCGGCAAGGGGCATTCTCTTTCCGGACTACTTCGTCCACGAGGAGCTGAAGGACGAAAAGCAGAACGTAAAGCGGTTCTGGATTGACATTGTGCGCAACCTCAAGCCTGGCGTGACCGAGCTTTACATCCACGCCGCTTTGCCAACTGACGAACTGAAGGCAATCACCGGGTCCTGGCCAACTCGCGCGCAGGAATACGAAGTGTTTTCGAGCGACGAAGACATGAAAAAGCTGGTTGCCAACCAGAATATTATCTTACTCGGTTATCGGCCTCTGCGTGACCTGCAACGCGCGGAACGCAAGGACGCTTCAGTGCAGTAGAATGTTCAGATTAGCGATCAGGTCGGCGGTTGCCGCTGTCATCGCTTCGGCATAATGCGCTTTGTCCAGAATCTCAAAGCGCATGATCTTCTTCGCGCCAGAAGCCGCGCCGAGCTCGACCACGGCCGAATCGGTAATGGAGAGAGCCACTTCGGAGAATCGATAGAGAGGGCGCGAGCTCGCAGCACTTGGTGTCTGATTGCGCTTTTGAGGTGACAAGACGCGGCGTTCGCTGTCATGCACAACCGTGCGTCCGGCCACAGTGCCCAGAATGGCGGTGCACCAAAGGTTCCGCGTGCCCGCAAGGAGCCGCGATTTACGATCGGGAGAAAGCGGCCTGCGCATGAATTCGTCCGGCGGCGATTTCTCTTTCTCGAGCGCATAGCTGAAGTACTTGAGGAGTGGCTCGGAAGCGTCGCAAAGCAAATCGGAGTGCTTCGCTTGCCAGAAGGAAGCATGCCCGCGATTCCGCCAGAGCCCGCCGTCAAAGCACGGCACCCAATAGACTGGCAGCCCAGAGCGCATCAGGCCGATGTAAGCTTGCGGGTCAAGCTCGACGTTGTACTCCTTAAAGCCCGAATCCGAAGCTTCGCCGATAAAGACCAGAAGCTTGCCGAGCTTCGCGCGAAAGAGCTCAGGTTCGCGATTGAAAGCAGCGACGACGTCTCTGACGCTGCCCGTGGTGGCTATCATGACGGGTTGCGGTGAGTTTCTGAGAGTGGTTATGATTTGCTCGATGCCACGCTGAAACTCACGCGGCTGCTCGAAAGCTGGGTCTGTGGGGTATCTGAGTTTGCTTCCCATTCCTGACACCGTTGGCGTGCCGCGGCCGGTGATCCAATTCATCTGCTCCACGGGAATGCGTCCAGGGCGCACGAGTTGCTTGTCTCCCTGGTCAAGGACGATGAGTTTTATCTCTAGTTCCGAGATCGCGTAGATGGCTGCCAGGTCGAAGTGATCGTCTGGATCATCATGCGGGTGAAACAAGTCGGTGCAGTAGATGACGGGTATCTTGCCAATATCTGCGCCTGTTGCCGGGATCGCCCAAGCGACGAGACATCCTCGGCAGACAAGCATCAGAAAGACCAGTGTGACCAGGGAGAAGCGGTGTCGAGTTTGTCGGTGCGGGCCGGGGGAGTTGGCTCGCGGTTCACGCTGTCTATGGCTTTTCAGGCTGAAGATCACGCAATGGTTCATAACCGAAATGCTCGCCAAATGCAAACGGCCTTGGCCTCCCTGTTGAAAGCATCAGCACCCGGAGAACCCGAGACTGGTTGTTGACTCGATATCAACCGCGCCAAATCCGAGGAACCAGAAAGGACCAGTCCGCTCATCGTCTCGATACGCCAACGGCCATGCCGCGCGCGTATAGTGACCGCGCCTGTTTCGCTTGTGTAGAGCGTAGGTATACCGCGTGTCAGCAGTCGTTTTCGCAGCGATTGTTGGATTTGGCGAGGTGCGGGGTACTCCGATTCAGCTACGACCACGAGACTCGGCAGCAAAGCATCAATCAACGGCCCGCTCAACGGTTCACCGGTCGAGGGAATCCCCGCCACGACTATTGCTCCGGGTTTGATCCGTCCTCTTTGCAGCAATGTTTCCTGCCCTGTCGGACCTAAGTCCGAGAGGAACAGCAGGTGAACTGCCGCGGGTGCGCCGTCCAGCACCAGGGCGTTGTCGTCAGCGAGTGGAAACGAGTTGGTTTCAGCCGGGTGGACGACCGTGAAACCGCCGATTGTATCGTCAGGATTTGTCCGCAGCCACCGGTTGGGCTGTTCAGCGAGTTGGCTGGTCAAACGGCGGTAAGTTGGGGACCTAAAGCGGCAATGACTGGTGGCTATGAGCTTCACACGGAATTGGTCCACGATGAAGCTTGCTCCACCCGTGTGCCGGACGTCGCCGTGTGTCAGAAACATAAGTGGCAAGCGTTTGATGCCGCGGGTTTGGAGGAAAGGTTTTATCACGAACCGCGCTGAGCTTTCGTTGCCACAGTCGATGAGAACGTCGGCGGTTTTTCCTGGTTTGTCGATGAACATGGCGTGCCCTCCACGCAGTGGCAGGATGCTGATTGTGACCTGGTCGTGTCTGAGCCACCAGCCGCGAGCAACAAAGATCGCAAACACGGCCCCGATTCCAGCGACGCCAACTCCGCGGGGGGACCCCCCCGC
>JAXDCU010000569.1:0-5901 GCA_034677645.1 Verrucomicrobiia bacterium | reverse complement strand
ACTGACCGCCGAGCTTGAGAATGAGGAACTGCACCTTCTCGGTTACTTCCTGGACACGTCCAATACGCGGCTCACTCGGCAACTCGAGAGCTTCCAAACGGTGCGCCAGAACCGCATCCGTGAAATGGTAGCTCGTCTCAACAGCCTGGGTATCCCCCTAGAGGCGAACGCGGTATTCAATCTCGCCAACTGCCGATCGCCCGGCCGCCCCCATTTGGCCCGAGCCCTGGTCCAGGAAGGATTCTGCCGAACACTCGACGAGGCGTTCGAACGGTTTCTCAAGAAACGCCGGCCTGCCTGGGTCCCCAAGTTCAAGATGTCCGCGACGGAAGCTATCACACTCTTGCGTGATGCGTGCGCGGTGGTCGTCATGGCTCATCCCGGGTTGACCAGACTGGACTCCTTCATTCCTGAACTCTCCAAAATAGGTCTGGACGGTCTCGAGTGTTATCACCCGAAGCATTCGCAAGCCGCGTCCGCGCATTACATATCCGTGGCTCGCAAGCATGGACTCGTCGTCACAGGCGGGTCGGATTGCCATGGCTCAAACAAGGACAGGCCGTCGATCGGCACCGTGCGTATGCCCGATGATTGTTTCGAACTCTTGTCCGAGTTGGCGTCCGCGCGGCGCACCGGTGTTCATCCCGTTGAACACATCCTCGCGCGGACTGTGACGCTCGCAACATCGGAGACCAGGACCACGGAGTCTTTCCCCTGACATTTCATGCGCCTACTCGAGAAACTGAGACAGGGGCTTAACAAGACCCACTCGCGTCTGGCACACGAGATCAGGCGCATCGTGACCGGTTCGCCGCGCCTGACAACGAGCTCGATCGAGGAGCTTGAAGCCGCGCTGATTGGCGCTGATCTCGGTCAGGCGGCTACAGCGCAAATCATCGCCGAGGTCAGACAAACCTACGAGTCGCAAGGAGTCGCCGGCCAAGACGTGTTGGCAATCGCGCAAAGAGTCGTCGAACAAAGCCTGAGCCCCACCGCGTCAACCCTCAACCGCGCGGCGAGCGGGCTGACGGTGGTTTCCGTGGTTGGCGTCAACGGCACTGGAAAGACAACAACGTGCGCCAAACTCGCCCATTACATCAGGACTCAAGACGCCACGGCGGTGTTAGCGGCTTGCGACACGTTCCGTGCGGCAGCGATTGAACAATTGAAACTGTGGGGGAATCGTCTCGATGTTCCAGTAGTGGCCGGGGCGTACCACGCGGACGCTGCTGCCGTCGCCCATGACGCGATCACAGCGGCACGGAACAGAGGCTCGGACTATTTGTTCGTGGACACCGCCGGGCGTCTACACACGAAGAACAACCTGATGCAGGAGCTCCAGAAAGTGCACCGGGTAATGGGTAAGAAGCTGGCTGGCGCGCCTCACGAGGTCCTGCTTGTGCTCGACGCCACCACAGGAATGAACGCGCTTAATCAGGCGCGTGAGTTTCACAAGTCCGTCGCGGTGACAGGCTTGGTCATAACCAAGCTGGATGGCACAAGCCGCGGTGGCATGGTCGTCGCCATCCAGCGCGAATTGGCGGTGCCAGTGAAGTTCATCGGTGTCGGTGAGCAGCCCGATGATCTACAGCCGTTCGATGCGCGACAATATGCCGCCGCGCTCTTCGCCACGGCAGACTAGGAACGCCACGGACGGTAACTGCCTCGACGAGTGGAGCGACCCGCGGTGATGCATGCGGTAAGTCGCAAACGCATCCGCAACGACCCCTCATCTCCGCTCCTCCATCCGCCATGAGAGGGCGCCTCCCGCGCCCCCTGGGGGCAAGTGAGTGACGACGAGCCTGTGGATGCGCAAGGACTAATCGGTTGTTCCACAGCGCCAGCGGCGGAGCTCACACAGCCTGTCTGTGCCGAGTGGCGATCGCTTCTGAGATCACCCCAAGCGCTTCACTCCGCATCACCGAGCCTATGAGCCTGAAATCTCTTCTGTTGTTCACGACCGGGACGCGACGCATCTCGCTTGCCAGGAGAATCGGCAAGGCCTCCTGAATCGTTAGACTGGGGATCAAACACTGCGGTGGAGGCCGCATGACATCCAGAGCGATCACACCCGTCAACTCCGGACCGGCGCCCAGGTGCGCCTTTAAATCTTCGAGCGCGACAACTCCGACAAACCGCTTCTCCTGGTTGACAACCGGAACGAAGTTGTAGGAGCTGGCAAGAAAACGGTCAGCAATCTCACGAAATGGCGTGGTCTCCACCAGTGGTTGGACTGGCTCCTGCATCACGTCGCCCACGGTTTGCTCCACGGCCGCACCCACTTGTTCACGCTCAGTCTCTCGAAGCAAGCCCTTGGCGCGCAGCGGCTCAGTATACACTGAAGCAGCGTGGAATCGCCGACCAACAAGTGTTCCCACGACACAGGCCAGCATCAAAGGCGGGATCAGGGAGTGATTGAGAGAAATCTCAAAAACGGCAATGAATGCCAGCAGCGGCGAGTGGGTTGTGGCTGCCAGCATGCTCCCCATGCCGACAAGCGCAAACGTGCCCACAGGCAGCGAACCGGGTATGAAACCAGCCTTGTCCAACAGATGGCCAAACACACTCCCCAACGCAGCGCCCAGAAACAGCGTGGGTGTGAATACTCCTCCAGCAGTGCCCGCTCCGACCGTGATTGAAGTCGCGGCGAATTTCGCCAGCAGCAGGCCGCACAGAAAAACTAACCCGTACCCCTCTTGGTCCCCCAGGATTCGCGACGTCACCACGTAACCATTGCCCCACACCTCAGGCACTAACAACGCGGCGGCGCCAACAACAACACCCGCCATGGCCACCCGCGCGTATATCGGCAGGCCTGTCCGCCGAAACAACGACTCGCTCATCTTGATCGAACGCAAGAATCCCGCGCCCAGCAGCCCCGCAAGCCCACCCAAAACCAGGAACCAGGGAAGCTGGCCAAGTCGGGTGAAATCGAAACTCGGCACCTGGTACCAGGGTTCAATGCCAAAAAAGCTCCGCGATACCACAGCCGCCACCACCGATGCGCATACCAACGGCGCGAACAGGTTCATCGAGAAATTGCCCAAAACAATCTGCGCCGCAAACACCGCTCCCGCAACAGGCGCGTTGTAAGCAGCAGCCAGACCAGCCGCTGCTCCGCACGCCAGCAAAAGCCGCAGCCGGTACGGCGGCCATTTCGCCAGCGCCCCCGCCTTCGAGGCAAGCATCGCCGCCAGATTCACAACCGAACCCTCACGCCCGATGGACGCCCCCGTCCCAATGCTCAGCAGAGACGAAAACACCTTGACAAGCGTCGTGCGAAAAGGAAGCCGGCCATCCCCCGCCACCACAACCTCGATCAGATTCGGCGTCCCTTTCGACCCCACCCCCCTCCGGCCCCAGTGCCATGCCAAACCCGCCGCCAGTCCCCCCAGAGCAGGGGCGATCATGCGCGCCCACTGCGGTAGCATCTCCGCAATCTCAACCGGATCACCCGGTTGCCTGAGCGCCAGCCACTTCACTGACTCCGTCGCCAGATAGAAAAGAAAATTGGCAATGCCAGCTCCCACGCCAACGAGAGCGGCAAGCGACAGATGCAGTGCCGCCTCGCTCAGACGAAGGCGCTGTCGAAACGCAAGCCACCGCTGCCAACGCCGCGCGATAAACCCGCGCAACAGGCACACTCCCCGCTTCCAATATGGCAGCCCGCCAGACATGGCTCCACGATACCACCGCACTCACCCTCTGACCACTGGATCGTGGCATTCCGTAATGCTGCAGCGTGGCGTGGAAAAGGAACGTCAACGCAACCTGGGCAATCCTCTCGACGCGATCGTTCGGTTGCCGCTGCCCCCCGCTCCGCCAAAAGCAGTACCGAGCACGATCAGAACCGGGCTATCCGCCTCAGTTCCTCAAGACGTCCGCCAATCTCGGAGCGCGTTAGACGTGCTGTTCGACTCAGTCCCATGCCTTCGCAGCAGTACGAAGCAACAACCGCTCCCACAAGCATACCCACCCGCAGATTCCGATCGACCGACCCTCGGCTCCCAGCCAAGTACCCCATCATCCCCCCCAAAAACGAATCCCCAGCCCCAGTCGGATCCACCACTCTCGCCCCTGGATACGCCGGACAGAGAAAGACCCCATCGGGCCCCGAAAGCATCGAGCCGTGCTCGCCTTTCTTGATGATCACCAATCGCGGACCGAGCTTGTGAATGCACCTGGCGGATCGAATGATGTTGTCATCGCCGCTGAGCTGCCGCGCTTCACTGTCGTTGAGAACCAATGCGTCAAAGCGCCGCAGCAGACGCAATAAATCCACCAGGGCCGTGTTCAACCACAAGTCCATCGTGTCCGCGGCGACGAACCGTGGACGACGCATTTGATCAAGCACGTGGTGTTGCAGCGCAGGCGCGATGTTCGCCAGCAACACAAAAGGCGTCTCCCGATAAGCAGGCGGCAAGTCAGGTCGAAAGCCGGCGAAAACACCAAGCTCGGTCGCAAGCGTGCGCCGATTGTTCATGTTCACCTCGTACTCGCCAGCCCAGTGGAACGTCTTCCCACGGACAACCTCCAAACCCTCAAGGTCTATCCGCCGCCGCCTGTAAAGCGCCAGATAACGCCGCGGGAAATCGTCTCCCACCACCCCGACGAGATTCACCGGAGCAAAGAAGCTCGCTGCCACACCGGCGTGGCTTGCCGACCCTCCCAGCAGCCTGGGGCTTTCCCTCCCAGGAGTCTTTACTGAATCCAACGCGGTGGACCCTACGACCAAAACGCTCATCAGATTAGGTTCAATGCCTCAACTAAATCGCGCGGGATTCTAGCCGTTCCTTGATTGCGCGACAAGCCCGCCCAACATCAGGCAAGCCCAGAATCCCAGACACCACACACACACGCCGGGCGCCAGCCGCCAGAACATCGTCCAAGTTCGAGAGGTTGATTCCGCCAATCGCGAACCATGGCACATGGCAATGCTCCGCTGCCCAACGCACATAGTCCAGAGTAACCGGTTTTGCCTCTCGCTTTGTCGGCGTGGCATACACCGGACCTATCGCTATGTAAGCCGCCCCTGCCGCCATCGCCCTTAGCGCCTGATCCGGCGCATGCGTGCTGAGCCCGATACGCGGTGATGCTGACCCCTCCGCTCCGATACCCTCTGCCCAAGGTCGAGGACCTGCCAGGTCCTGCCCCAATTCCGATACGTGCGTATAGCCAGCACCGAAAAAATCCTCCTGACCCAGGTGGCAGAACTGCGCGCGCACTTCGCACGCCACCAACCAGTGATCGTTCACCACAAACCCCACTCCAGCTCGATCAGTTAAAGCAACTAGTGAGCGCGCCAGACCAGCCACTTCGCCCAGCCTCGCGCCTTTCGCGCGGAGCTGAATCAGGTCCGCACCCCCATCACACAAATCCATCACAACACGCTCCGGCGAACGGCCGCGCAGGTAAGCGGTGTCCACGAACGCGTACAGGCGGCATGCAGCAAGCGGTTTCACCATGCGCTATCAAATGTCAAATGTTTAGATGTGACCCCGCTAGCCAGACCAAGACGCGCTCGACCGCCTCCTCGGCCTTTACAGAAAAAAGCTGGCCAGCACGCGGCTTAAGTTCCACCTCGCCACGCGCGAGCGACTTGTCGCCTAGGTTAATCCGCAGCGGAAAACCGACGAGGTCCGCGTCCTTGAACTTGACGCCCGGTCGCTCGTCGCGGTCATCGAGCATCACATCGACATCGCGATCGGCGAGCGCCCGGTAAAGACCCTCGGCAAGAGTCATTGCCTTGGACCCAGCCGCGACGTTCAAAGGCGTGATGCAAACCGCGAATGGCGCCACCGCGATCGGCCAAATAATGCCGTCCTTGTCGTGACACTGCTCAATCACCGCCTGGAGCGTGCGACCGATGCCGATTCCGTAACAGCCCATGACGCACGGGTG
>JAXDCU010000568.1:0-4380 GCA_034677645.1 Verrucomicrobiia bacterium | reverse complement strand
CGCAAGCGGCCTCGTTGACCTCGTCGACACGTGGGGCGGCGCGGGTGGGTCTGACACAATCCTCGGTGGCGCGGGCGATGACACTATCTACGGCGGGCCGGGCGATGACGTTGTTCACGGCGGCTCTGGCGCCGATGTGCTTTATGGCGAAGGCGGCGCGGACGAAATGTATGGAGACGATGACGGCGACACACTGTGGGGCGGCGATGAAAACGATAAACTCAGCGGAGGATCGGGCGACGACACGATCTACGGCGAGGACGGCGATGACGCTCTGTTGTCCGGAGACGAGGGTGACGACTTCATCGCGGGTGGCCCCGGTCGTGACTTCATACGCGGCAGTAATGGCGCGGATGTGATTCTGGGTGACTCCGGCTCGATTTCGGCGGTCGGCTCGACCGTAGCGGTCGAAGGCACGGTGCTTGGCACTGACTGCGACGACCTGATCGAGGCTGGTCCTGGCGACGATGTCGTTATCGCCGGTGGGAGCGACCTCAACGGTGACAACGTGTTCGGCGGGGAAGGCGACGACGTGATCCTCGGCGACGCTGGCACCGTGACTCTGACCAACGGCCAAGCGAGCGCCGTAGTTCTGCCCACGCCGGATGACCATGGCGGACCAGACACCCTATACGGCGGCGCGGATGACGATGACATTCGCGGCGGCCCAGGCCTGGACCGGATTGACGGTGGAGACGGCGACGATCGCCTGGAAGGCAATGACGGCAATGACATCATATTCGGGGGGGCTGGCGCTGACACGATCTCCGGTGGAGACGGTATAGACCTGATCGTCGCCGACGAAGGACGAGCGGAGCAGCGCGGCGCGGTCACCGACCTGGCCAGCACCGGCGGCGTGGGCGATGACACGGTTCACGGAGACCAGGGCCAGGACGTGATTCTGGGTGGAGCTGGCGACGACGAACTCCACGGCGACAGCGAAGGTGATCTGCTCATAGGCGACGGAGCGACCTTGTCCGTCACGGTCTCGACATCTTTGACAGTTACCGGCATGAGCCTGTACTTGGTCGGTGGCGGCGACTTCCTGGATGGCGGCCCGGGCAACGATCAGCTCTTTGGCGGAGCGGGTGCGGATAGAGTGCGCGGTGGAGCAGATAACGACACCATCGAAGGTAACGACGGCGACGACTTGGCTTGCGGCAACAGCGGGTCGGACACCCTTCGCGGCGGCGGCGGAAATGACATCTTGTTTGGCGACGACGGCGAGGTCACGCCCAGCTCGCCTGTGGCTCGGACGTTGAACCCAGCGCTCGGCGACACTGACTGGCTCTGGGGCAATGCCGGCAACGACATCCTGTTCGGCGGCGCTGGCGCTGACCACCTGCTCGGCAACCAAGGACACGACATCCTGTTCGGCGACTACGGAAGTGCTACACTGGCGCCGCGCACATACATGGTCCTGAGCGTGACCGCCCGAGCAGCGGACGGCGCCGGTGGCGGCGACGATGAACTCGACGGCGGCGAGGAGAACGACGTTCTCTTGGGCGGCTCCAATCCAGTGACGCAGCCCGACTCGCTGATTGGCGCAAGCGGTGACGACGTCGCCCTGGGCGACTATGGCCTGGTTACGTTTCTAGCGCCGGGCAGCGTCGAGTCTGTCGTGCTCATGGACGCCGCTCTCGGCGGGCCCGATGTCATCGATGGTGGCAACGGAAACGATCAACTTCTCGGCGGCACGGGCGATGACCAGATTCACGGTGGCGCGGGCGATGATTTGTTGGCTGGGAACGACGGCGACGACTCGCTCTGGGGCGACGCCGGTCGAGACATCCTGTGGGGTGGCGACCAGGAAGCCGCGCGCTCCGTCTTTCTCGAATGCGGCGCGCCCCCTCGGTGGGCCGAAGCTCAAACGCAGTTCGAAGTTGACCACACACCGCCTTCAATCACGCCGCTCGATTTCCTCGCGCGCTCGTTCGACGGCGCGGCACTCGATGGGAATGACACACTGGAAGGCGGCGAACAGGACGACTGGCTTTTCGGCGGCGGAGGAATCGACACGCTGAGTGGCGGACCGGGCAACGATTACCTCGACGGCGGCAGTGGCAACGACAACGACTTGCTCGGAGGTGACGGAGCGGACGTCATCCTCGGCGGCGGCAACGATGACGTGCTCCGGGGTGGCCCTGGTATCGATCAACTTTACGGCGACGACGGCAACAACGATGGCGCCGGCCACGGCAACGACCGCCTTTACGGCGATTCAGGCAACGGAGACGTTCTCGAAGGCCAGCGGCTCTGGGGCGGCGGCGGCAGCGACTCCCTGTACGCCTTTGCTCCCAGTACATCCACGCAAGGTGTCACTGACGAGAGACAGAAACTCGGTGACCAATTGTACGGCGGCGCTGGCAACGATTTCCTCTACGGCAATCTGCGCCGCGAAACGCTCGTTGGCGGCCCCGACAATGATAATCTGTACGGTGACTGGGCGGCGGGACCGTTCTACGCGCCTGGCCTCGAAGCCAATCTTGTGGGAGGCGCCGACCTGCTCTATGGCGACGAGGGGCAAGACCGATTGCTCGGCGGGGGAGGCAACGACACACTATGGGGCGGCGCGGACTCGGACTGGATAGAAGGCCAGGAGGAGAGCGATCAATGCTACGGGGGCGAAGGGATCGATGTCATGGTGTTGGACGCGGTGCGTCAGCGGGCTGACGGGGCATATGTTTTCTACAGTGCGCTGGGTGACGCGTTTGACGGGCATTGGGGCAACCGGCAAAGCGACGACAAACCCGATGACTTTGCCACCGATATACTCTTGATCCAGGGCACCGACTTCAACGACACAATCGAATTGGTGGAACCTAACGGCACACAAATGACCGTCCAATTCACGCGCCAAGGCGACACGGTGCCAACGGACATCCCGGTCCACTGGCGCGCCGTCACTGGCGAATCACTCGTCGAACAATTCCGAATCGCAGGACTTGGAGGTGATGACCAGCTTCTGTTTGGCGAGGGAACCAATGCGCCAAATGTCACCGACATTGTCGCGCGCAGCGATGACTGGATCGGAGTCCTCGATGGCGGCCCTGGCAACGACATGCTGCGCGGCACCGGCGGACGCGACCGCCTCGACGGCGGGGAGGGAAACGACATCCTCTACGGTCTGGCGGGTGATGACCGGCTCTGGGGCGGCGGAGGCAACGACACACTCTACGCCGGCCAGGGCAATGACGATCTCCTGGGCGAGGATGGGAACGACACCCTCTACGCCTGGTCGCGAAATCCTCTGCCGGATGGCGACGTCCAGTTCGGCGTGTTCGTCGATGCGGCGGGCGTGTTGCACGATGACGATGGTGACGGCGCTTATTTCATAGAGGACACCGGTTTGAATCGGATGCACGGCGGCGCTGGCGATGACAAGCTCTATGGCGGCACGGGCGTTGATTTCCTTTACGGCGCTGAAGGCGACAACACGCTCTATCGCCAGGACGGCATGCGTTTCGAAGACACCGCCGGCGGATCGGAGAGTGACTCGTGGAAGCAATTCGCCCGACAGAACGACAAGGTCTGGTACTACAGCGGCACGGCTGTGGACGACGTGATCGCGGTCGATTTCGTAACCGAGCCGGGACTTCTGGTCGATCACCATCTCGTCACGCGCCTGACGAACAACAACGGGAATTACACTTTTGACGCGCAAATCAGGCTCGATTTCGAAGCCCGTGATGACCAGGGCCGGCTTGTCTGGGACGCCCAGGACGCCGTTCTCGACTGGCAGGCCATCGCCGCCGAAAAACCCGAAGACCGCGCCGCGCGGTTCGAGGAACTCGTTCTCAACGGCAATCTCCTCCCGGGCGAGGGCGATTTCCTCGTCCTCCTGCTCGACGCGCTGGCCGGCAACGACCGCGTAACCGCCGGGCCCACTGTTCAGTGCACCGTCTGGGTGGACGCCGGGCCTGGAGATGACCATGTCGAAATCACTTCCGGCAACACGATCCACCGCGATCAAACCGAGCGACCGCGTCGGAACGACACCGCCGACAGGGCATACGAACTCGAGATAGGCAAAGCGTACTCCGGACTGACGCTCGACAACCCGACCGACGCCGACTGGTACCTGTTTACGTTAGACTCGGAGCCCGGTCAGTGGCGTCTACTGACCGAAAGCGTCTCGGACAACGACGGGCTCAGGCTGGCGCTTTACGAGCGGACCGCGGACGAGTTGGTGCTCAAGAAGGAAATCGTGCCATCGGCCTTGCCCGCCAGTGACACGGTTGACCAACTCGACCTGGGCGCCGCCGCGAATGACACTCAGGCCGCCGCTTCCGACATCGGCGCAATTCAGCAACTTGGCTTGATCGCCGGTCTGACCCTGCGTCACGAAGACGCGATCAGTGACGATGTTGATTGGTTCAA
>JAXDCU010000567.1:0-7026 GCA_034677645.1 Verrucomicrobiia bacterium | reverse complement strand
CAACGCCGCGGACCATGCAGAGCGGCCGCCCGTCAGAGTCCCGCGTTTACGCGGTAAAGCAAGGTTAATGGGGAGCAGTGTTTCTCCTTTAGAACGCATTGGGCCCATGAACCTTGCGGTCTGGTCCACAACAGAGCCGCCTGAAGGCGGAACTCTGACCGGTCGCGCCCCGGACAACGCCGCGGACCATGCAGAGCGGCCGCCCGTCAGAGTCCCGCGTTTACGCGGTAAAGCAAGGTTCATGGGGAGCAGTGTTTCTCCTTTAGAACGCATTGGGCCCATGAACCTTGCGGTCTGGTCCACAACAGAGCCGCCTGAAGGCGGAACTCTGACCGGTCGCGAGCCGGACAACTCCGCGGACCATGCAGAGCGGCCGCCCGCCAGAGTCCCGCGTTTACGCGGTAAAGCAAGGTTCATGGAAAGCTAATAGGAACCTCCGTGGTAATCGTGCGCTTCGTGGTGATTGTTTTGCCGGTTCACGGGAAGGCTTGATGACAGAGGATTTGTCACGCATCGGAACCATGGACCTGTGTTACCCTGGCGACGCGAGTGTCCTCACGAGCGGAAGGCAGCAAGCCGGACCAGGCACATTCGACAGCAGCCGTTCGACAGGAGTCCATGCCCGCCGCAGGCAGGTCGCGCCACCGTGGCGGGGCCCAGCTCACTTCTTGCGGCGCATCTGACACTTCAGGCCAACTCCGGTCAGGACGGTCCCAATCATCAGCGCCACCGCGACCAAGCCCACATACGGGAGCAGAATCTCAAAGCTATGAAGGCCTTGAATCGCGTCACGAAAAGCGCCCCGCCGCTCGTACAGTCCGCTTGTGCGCAACAGCAACAAACCACCGCACACGGCGGTGATCAGGGTGAACGGCGCGCTGACAAGCCCAAACAGACCGTGCCATTTCCTCAGACACCGCTTCGGCTGCGCCGTCATTGCCTTTTCTCGGTTGTTTGTTTCGCTCATTGCTATACTCCGGCCTGAAAACGCCCCGCTTCGCTCGCGAGCCGACCGACCTGCCCGAAGGGGGTCGCACGCCGGAGATGCTACTGCACGGAGACGCCTGGTCAAGGCTGTCTGGCTAATCTTGCTCTTCGCGCAGCACGGCCGAGCCGCAACCGAACGGAAACACCCAAAGGACTGCTGGTGTTGCATGGCAGCAGCTCTCTCGCGCCGTGCTGCATAGACGACTTCGTCGCCGCGTCGCCGGGAAGAGCGCTATTTGACACCGTGATCGTTCGAATGGCACAGAGTTCGCGCGGCCTGAGCGAACTTTGTGGGTTAGCACTGCGAAGACCATCTAGGAAGAACTAATAGGAACCTCCGTGGTCATCGTGCGCTTCGTGGTGGTTGTTTTGCTGGTTCATAAAAAGATCACGCGCGCGTCGACGGTCTAGCTAGCCAGGCACTCGGACACGGATTCGTAGAGCTCTCCGACGGTCTTGACCTTGTCCCACTCATCATCTGGGATAGTGAGGTTGAACCGTTCTTCGAGGTTGATGCCGATCTCGACCACGTCGAGCGAATCTGCGCCCAGGTCGCCCATGATTGTTGCGTTTTCCGTCAGTTGCTCTCGCTTCACGTCGAGCTGCTGCATCAGGATGTTCTGTATGTCCGCGGTTTCCTTTTCAGTGAGTCGGCTGTTCACGGTATTACCTTTCGTATGCGGTCAATCGATTGCGATCACGCGGGTCACAGGCTAGGCGAAAAGTCCAGCCTTGATAGTAGATTGATTGCATGTAACAGTACTGATTAGTCATGTTTGCGAGGTTATTTTCGGATTCCGGTTTGTCACTGGACCGCTTGCGCACGTTGGTGGAGGTGGGCGCCGCCGGCACTATCGTGAGAGCGTCGGGCGGCGACCCGGTGCGGCAGAGCCAGTACAGCCGCCAAATCAAGGAACTTGAGGACTTCTTCCAGGCCCATTTGGTGGAACGCCGCGGCAAGGGCGTCCTTCTTACTTCGTCTGGGCGCGAGTTAGCGCGGATTTCGCGGTTCTTTCTACTCGGACTTTCGAACTTTCAGCGTGGTTGTCTGGCCGAGCGCCAGACATACCGCGTGGGCGCAAGCGGAACCGTCATTCGCCACCTGCTGTTGCCAGTGCTAGCCGGGCCTGAAACCGTGGGGAAAGGGCCGGTATTCGCGCTTCAGACCGCGGAATCGGATGAGATCGAGAGACGGCTCCACGATCTGACGTTGGACTTTGGGATCGTCACGGCCGAATCGCTCAGTCGGCCGCTGCAAGTCACGGGAGTTGGCACTTGGTCGATGCGGCTTTGGAGCCCTATGAAGTTGTATCAGACAGAGCGCTCGACTCTGAGGGCGCTCGATCGGGGCTGGTTGCCATTGGCAATGGCACGCGAACTGCCGTCCGATTGGCTACCAGCGCTCAAACGGTATCAACCGCGTCTGACATGCGACAGTTACCTGGATGCCAAGACTGGCGTGGAGCAGGAGGGCATGGGTGCATTTCTACCTGATTTTCTCAGACCCGTAGGGCGCGCAAGAGACTTTCTGAAACTGAACTTGCCAGGAGGCGCCGCCAACAACACCTTCACATACCGTCTGGCATGGAATCCGCGTCTGATGCGATTGAACGTGCATGCGGTTAAGACTCGAGACGCGCTGGTTCAAAGTTTGACGGCTCGGATGGCTTCGCTGGATCGGTCTTGAACGCCTTCTGCCCTCGCGCAACACATCCCGGATTCCGTTCTTTCCAGCCGCACATACGCCGCTCCGTTTCATGGCACAGCAACAGCACGCATTCAGAGCCGTTCTTCGAGTGAATTTCGCCCGCTCGAAAGAGGATGCGTTGTTCCCGAAGGCATGACGGCGCGGGCTTCCACTTGGTCTGGGACTTCAGCCTCCAGGCGGAATATGGAGCCGTCTTTGCGCCAGCGGCTGAGGATTCGGCCTCGCGGCGTCTGGAGATGCGCTTCCGCCGACGTCAACGAGCCTGGGCACGGCGCGATCAGCACGCGCTTCCAGCCGACGCTGCCCTGAGCCTGTCTGATACCGGCCACATATCCATGAAGCCACTCCATCACGTGGCCGAGCATGCAATGGTTTAGGGACTGAGTGCCGTCCATCATCGCGTCCCAGGTTTCGGGCAGGGAAGTGAGGCCCTTGGACAGAATCCCGCCGTAGCTGCCCTTGTCCTGTCGGCTGTAGACGCGGTGCAGAACATCCGAGCGACCGGCCTGGGCCAGCGCCCGGATGAAGTAGACATGGCCGACGTCACCGGGCGTTTGCTGCCAATCCCGCTGCTGGAGATCGGCGATGATCTCCTCGACGAGCATTGTTCCGTCGCCGGGCGGCACGATGTCGGCACACAGCGCCATTGCGTTGGCGCATTGGGGGCTACCGCCGTGACGCAACTTCCGAGTTGTCGGATCGCGAAAGCGTCGCTGGAAATCACGCGCGATTTGGGCGTGCAGCTCCCGGTAGCGAGCGGCCTCATTTGCCATGTTCAGAACCTCGGCGGTGCGCGATACCGTGAGGGCGCAGAGCGCCCAAGTGGCGGTGGCTGACAGGTCGGTGGGCGTGTACCGCGACGGGCCTGGCGGTTCGCCGTGGCCGTAGTCGTACCAGTCGCCCAGGCCGCCAGCCGCGATGCCGTCCTTGGCCGTGGTACCGCAAAAGTCCGTGAACCGTTTCATGGCGTCGAAGCTGTCGCGGAGGATTTGCGGATCACCGTAGAACTCATAGTGGTGCCATGGGAGTAGGACCGCCGCCGCGCCCCATTCGAGCGTGTAATCGAATCCGCCGCTGAACCGCCCCGCGGGATAGCTGGGAGCGACGGTCAGCACTTGGCCATTGGGTTTCTGCGCATCGCGGATGTCACGGGCGAGTTTGGCGAACCAATCGCGACAGTCGTATCGGTACTGGAAACTGGGCGCGAGCAGGTAAGAGCATTCCAGCCAGCCGAGCTTCTCCCGGTGCGGGCAATCCGTGAGGACGTGACTCGTGTTCGCGCGCATGGCCCAGTCGATGAGCTGATGTGTGCGATTAAATAGTTCGCTCGAACACTTGAATGCGCCGACCTCCGGGAGCGCGGTGCGCACGTGTACCAATTCGAGATTTTCCAGGACCGGCAACCCGTTTGGGTTCGCGTGTCCCGCCGGCACAGCGCCAGTGACCTCCACAAACTGCATGCCGAGATAGAAAGACATCCACTGGTGTTTGAGCGCTTCTCCGTCGGTCACAACCTCGCATCCCACGACGTAGCCGCCAAACAAACGGTCCTTGTCGTTCTTGTGTTCGCCGCAGCGGAACGAGACGCGATCGCCAGACTTCCCCCCTCTCAGTTCGAACTGGAGTTGCGCGGAGCAATTCTGAGCGAAGCGATACACGAATACGCCCGCAGCCGGTTCGCTCACGGAGAGAGGGGCGAATCGGTCCAATTCCTTGAATCCTGGCCAGAACTGCCTTTCCAAAACGGCGGATGGGGCTGTCAGAACACGTGCCGGCGACCATGCGCTGTCGTCGAATCCCGCGTGGTCCCACCGGGCAGGCTGGCGGCGCGCGTCGAAATCTTCCCCGGCGAATATGTGCGAGAATGCGATTGGCCCATCGGTCGTTCGCCATGACGCGTCCGACCCGACGCGTTCGAATGAGCCGTTGGCATGGCGCAAGGTCAATTCGAGGCAGAGCTGGAATGGGTGGTCCGCCGCGCGCTGGGGGCCACCCTTGTTATAACGACCTGGGGGAGGATTGGGATTGTGCCAAAATGAATTCGCCAACATCACGCCGATGCAATTGGCGCCTGGCGTCAGGAGTGATGTGACATCGAAGTCGCGGTAGTAGATTGTCTTTTCGTATTGTGACCAGGGCTGGTTGATGCCCGTCTCGGCAACCCGCGAGCCGTTGATTGCCGCGTCGTAGTCGCCGAGCCCGACAACACGCAGCGTGGCTTGAGCCGGTCGGGCCGAGACGACGAACTCCTTCCGGAGAATCGGAAGTCCGGAACTGTTCGCAGTGGCAGCGGGAGCAATCCACCGCGCGATTGTGAACGTCTCCGCGGCATTGAGCCCGAAGGAGGTTATGATCGCGGCCACCAGTCCTGCAATACAACTGAGAGACGTTCGCATGTAACTGTCGCTGTTCAACTGCACAGGCATGAAGACCATGATGGACTCAAGGGCGACTGGTTGCATCAGAAAACGACGGTACCCGGTAGAAGGGACGCGTTCCACCGCGTCCCCGTTTGTCGGGCAAAATCAGGGACCGAGTGGAATCGGTCCCTACCTGGTGCATTGAGAGTGACTCTGTTTCGGCGAACACGCTCTGGCGCCTTGAACTGATCGTTTTTGCGCTCTTTCGCCGCCGCCGAGTTATCTTGTTCGATTCGGCCGCCGACTTACCGTCTCAGCGAGTCGAACCATTTCTTCGCGTCCAGCATCGCGGGAAGCACGCAATCGCCGTGGTCGGCCGTAGGATCTGGATCGATCAGTACGACATGCGTTGCGCCGCGCTCGTGAAAACTCGCCAGCGCAACTTGGGAATTGGCGAATTGCACGTCACCATCCCCCGCACAGTGGTAAAGGCGCATTGGCGCCCGCGGGGTCCAGCGGTAAAGATCGTTGTCGCGCAGAGCCTGCCACATGGGATGCTCCGGGTTGGCGCGCATCGCGGCAAGATAGCCGGGGTCCAGGGCCTCGGTGATGTCGTTGGGCAAGACTGCGTTGATTTCGCCGCCACTGTGATTGCCGTCGAGAAGCGGTGGCAGAAGAACGTTGTACGGAGGTGCCAACAAATCCCCCAGTTCGTCGGCAAGGTGGTAAACTGACTGATAGCCGGACAACAATAGTGCGAAGTAATAAGGATTCGGCATTGGTTCGCCCGCCAACGCCGCTCCACCGGTCATCCCGGACATATCGTATGCGCCCGCCATTGGCGCCGAAGCGGTCACTGGGAACTCAACCGCGTGGTATTCCTCGAGTTCCCGGTGCAAGGCCATTGTGGCATGACCACCCTGCGAGTATCCAACCAGGAACAACTGCCCGTTCAGGACGATGCCCCGCCCTTGGCAATAAGCGCGGCTAGCACGCAGCATATCCACCGCCGCGGTGGCTTCCGACGCAGCGTGGTGGTAGGGATGAATCCCAGGCGAATCTCCCAATCCCAGATAGTCAGGCAGTGCCGCTGCGTAACCGCTCCCCGCCAGCAGTACCCCAAGCAACTGCTCCATCGTGCCGGGAGCGGATGGGGCCTCGTCTCTGGCGGCCACCGTGCCGTGCTGATAGCTTACCAGAGGCCAGCTCTTGCCACTCACATCCGGCAGGGCAAGAGCACCCGAAGCGATCGTGCGGACACCGACCGGATCGATCGTCTCGTACACGAGCTTCTGAACTTGAACGCCGTAGTTGGCGGTCAGCGGAATATTCGCCAATGTCAGATACAAGTTAATCTCGAACTGCGTGTACGACACCACCGGCGTAACCGAGATCAACAGCCCGCGCGCCGTTTTGGGGACCGCGACGACGCGATAGAAACGCCTGCTGTTTTCTGTTTGTTCCGTGTCGGTCCATTGGCGTTGCTCGAGAGGCCATGGAAAACCGGTGCGCGGCGCCCGCCAGAATGGCGCGCCGACGCCGTTCCATGTTTGGACCGTGTATGCGTGGTCTGGAACCGTATCGTTCCAGGAGAGAATCGTTCCCGCCAGACCGCTTACGATGGAGTCGATGCGGGGCGGCGCAGCGGATTGCCCAGTCGTTGACACTGTGAAAACTGTGGCAAGCAATGCCGCCATTGGACTAAATGAAGTTCGCTGCGCGGTCACGTCGTCAACCGTAATGAATCGGTGGGCTGTTATCAAGAACTGGCATGACAAGAGTCAATTTGGCGTGGCAAACCACCGAGACATGACCTGGTCTCCGCTGTGTCCGTATTACCCCTTGTCTGGACTTGGAATCGATCGCAGGAACGTGGGAACCGAACTTTGATGAATGCTTATCCGGTTGTCACACCTGAGCCTTCTTCCGAACTGCTCGTTCTGAATCGTCAGCCACGCCGTCAAACTATGC
>JAXDCU010000566.1:0-5875 GCA_034677645.1 Verrucomicrobiia bacterium | reverse complement strand
AGTGCCGCACTTCGGGCTGAGTGCCATCCCACGGATACTCGTTTCTAAGCGTATGATAAGTGTGCGGGTCGGTGGTTACAATCTTCTGGAACTTTGCCTTGCCCAAAACCTGGAGGTTCTTGTCCCGTAGCATCTCGAACAAACCCTCTTCGCCGACGCGACGCACATCGTTACCGGCATTGCGCTCGCCTTCGTAGAGCAATCCGAAGTCAAGTCCCGCTCGAGCGAAAACGTTGGCCGTCTTCTTCGTGATTTCGTCGCAACGCGGATCGAAGCTGGCGTAATCGCCCACGAACCAGAGATACTCGACCGCTTCCTTGCGGGCATCCTTTATTTTGAGGCCTGATGTCTGCGTCCACTTAGCTCGCATGCGGTCAGACTTTCCGAATGAGTTGCCGTAACGCTGGAGGTTGCCGAGCATGTCCTTGATGCCGCGCTCAACCTCCCCCTGGCTGACCAGGTGACGGCGAAAGGCCACAATGAGCGGGACCTGTTCATTCCATACGGCGCAGCAGTTCATGCACGCCATGCACGTGGTGCAGGCCCAAATCTCCTTTTCGGTGATGACGTCGCCGATGAGCTTGGGCACGCTGTCGCCATCCTTTCCCTTCAGTCCCACCTGGACCATGTGCTCCTTGACCCTCTGGATGATCTGCTGCGGCTGGAGCGGGTAACCCGAAGCCGTAGCCGGACATGAGCGATCACAACGTCCACACTCGGCGCAGGAGAAGCCGCCCAGCAGTTGCTTCCATGTGAGTTCCTGCCAACGGGAAGCCCCAGCCGTCAGGTCTTCTTTCGCCCCAAGCACTGTCAAGTCGCCCACTGGCCGCGTGGCGCTCTGGCTCAAGAAGACGTTGAACGGCGAGGCCAATAAGTGCAGGTGCTTCGAGTAAGGCAGGTAAACCAGGAAGAACAATACTACGATCATGTGCAACCACCACATACCATTGGCCCACGCCTGGCCAACGCCGGACGGCAACTTGTGCAATGCTTTGGACAATAAACTTCCAAACGGTGCCCAGGCGGAAGTGAGGCCGCCCTCAGCCACAACTCGGAAAGCGGAGCCAAGGAGCGTGCTCAGCATAAGCAAGCCGATCAGCGCCAGGATCAGATTCGCGTCCAAGCTGAGGTGGAGATACTTTGGGGCAAAAAACACCCGCCTGGCCACCGCAACTCCTAGCGAAATCAGCACCAGCACCGAGAAAAGCTCCAAGAACAAGTTAACTACTAGGACCTGATCAGGGTAGGGAACTGGCAGAAAAGGGAACAACCCGCGCATCAGGCTCCAGTTGAAGCAGGTCGCATAGATTACGAATCCCCAAAAGACAAGAAAGTGTGGCAGGCCAATGGCGCGCTCGTTGAAGATGCGCGGCTGCAGCAAGACGTGTTTGACGGCATGGGCGACCCGCCGGCCAAGATGGTCGAACCGGTTTTCATAACGTCCCTGACGCAATAATCCGATCAACCGCCACACGCGATAGCCAAAAATCCCAAAGGCCGCCACAGTCAGCAGCCATAGCAGCAGCAAACCCGGCAAATCGTAGATGGTGATTTTGACGGGATCCATCGGCGTCAGTTTTTCCGTGCTTTGACTTTCTCCGTAAGCACGGGAAGCAATTCTAGCGCGTCGCCCACAAAACCATAATGCGATCCGTCGAAGACGGGCGCCTTGGCGTCCGTGTTTACGGCGATGATGCACTGCGAGTTCTGCATTCCCTCCCAATGCTCCGGAGCGCCGCTGATACCCAAGGCGAGATAGACCCGCGGCTTGACGGTCATGCCAGACTTACCCACCTGCCGACTCAATGGCAGCCAACCCTGGTCGATCACGGGCCGCGACGCGCACACCGCCCCACCCAACGCCTGCGCGAGGTCCTCAGCCATCCGCACGTTGTCCTGTGTCTGGATGCCTCGCCCAACACCGACAAGGACATTCTGCTTGGTGATGTCCACGTCGCCTGTTTCTGGTTCGACGTATTGCTTGAATACCACGTTGGGCGCCTCAACCAGCAAGTCTGCTTTCTCGACAGTTGGGGTCTTGTCGCTCCTGCCGGCATCGGGTGGGAACGCGCCGGGGTAAATCGAAACAATGCCACGCCCGTCCATGAGCTTCACGTCGGCGAGGATTTTTCCGCCGAACAACTGGCTAGTGCACGACACCGCGCCGCCCTCTACTTTGGCCGCGCGGCAAAAGTTCACCAAAGGCAGGCCAGCCTTGGCCGCGAGAATGGAACCCACGCCCAAAGAAATGTTCGTGCAGCCCAGCAGAACAAGATCGACCCCCGCCTGGTCCATCAGCGCCTTGAGCGCAGCCGCAACTGTACTAGCTGGCGCAATGTCCAGTCGCGGAGTGTCCACGACAAAGACCTTGTCAGCGACGCCCAGCTTGGGCGCGAGCGGCGCGGCTTGACTGCCGAACAGTGCGGCATAAAGCGGCAGGCCCGACTCCTGGGCGAGGTTTCTGCCTGCCCCCAACATCTCAAATGTGATGTCCGCGAGTTCGCCCCTGACCTGCTCTGCCAGTACCAGTATAGAGTTGGCCATTAGATCAGTCTCCTCAAATGACGCCGGTCTTTGCCAGCACTTCCACGAGCTTGTCGGCAACCTCTTCCGATGTGCCGTCCAACATCTCCGCGCGACCCGCGGCCTCCGGTTTGTACAGCCGCTCGACCTCAAGCTGAATCTGCCGGTCAGGCGCTGTAATATCCACTTGCTCTATCTTGGCCGATTTCATCACCGCCCGTACTTTCGCCACCGGGACGTAACGAGGCGGTTTTTCGGCGGACTGAATGCCCAGCACGGCAGGCAACGCGACCTCGAACTCCGCGCGCAGGCCGCCGCCAAGTTCCTTCATAACCACGACCTTGCCGTCGACAGGGGTGACACCGCACACGACGCCGACGTAGGGCAAGCTCAGTGCCGCCGCAAGAAGCGGCGCTAGTTCACCTTCGAGATCGTCAATGGCATACGAACCAGGGAGCAGGAGCGCGTCCGTCGTTATCCGCGCTGACGAACTGAAAAAGTTGGCTAGCACCTTGGCCGCGGCGACCGTGCCCAGGCTGGCTTGGTTGATGGGGATTTTCACCGCGCGATCGGCGCCTTTGGCCAGCGCGGTGTAAAGCACGTCGTCCACCTCCGGCGCGTCGAGTGCCAGCACGGTGACCGTGCCACCGTGTTTTTCCTTGAGAATGAGCGCCTGCTCCAAAGCATGCTCGTCTGGGTCGTTGAGCTTGAACCTGAGAAACTCCGAGTCCAGGGATTTCCCGTCGGCGGCAACGTTGAGTTCCTCGACCGTGTCAGGCACCATTTTGAGGAGAACGTAGACGTTCATGGTTTCATGAGGGTCACTTCGCGGCCAGAGCCGGCTCAGCGGTTTGCGCTTCACTGATTGCCGGCATGACGGCCACCAGTTCCGAGCCGATACCGAGGCGTTTTGGCGGGATGCCCAGTGCGAGACCGAGCAATTGCGTGAAATAGATGACCGGCATGTTGAGGTTCGTTCCGAATTCGCGGTTCACCTGCTTCTGATAACATTCAAGATTGACCTGGCAGAGCGGACAGGCTGTGGCAATGAGGGTGGCGCCGGATCGCACCGCGCTCTCGAGCAGGTTACGCACCATGCTGAGGGCGGCTTCGCGATTGGTTATGATCAACGCGCCACCGCAGCAGGTGAGGCGCAGAGGGTAGTCGACTGGCTCGGCGCCGCACGTGACCATGAGCTCCTCGAAGAATCGCGGTTGCTCGACGTCTTCCTTAGCTTTGCGAGGCCTCAGAATCTGACAGCCGTAGTAAGGGGCCACACGCAAACCCTTCAAAGGATTCGTGACCTTTGACTTGATCTCAGGCAGGCCCACGTCATCGACAAAGACCTCGATGAGGTGTTTCACCGGCGATGTGCCGGAGTATTTGAGGTTGTCCTCGGCCAGAGCTTCGTTGATGTGCTCGGCCAGGTCGGGATCGTGATTGAGGTGGTCCCTGGTGAAGAACATATTCTTGTAGCAGCCGCTGCATGGGGCGACAAGACTAAGCTTCTCCTTTTCGGCCATCGCGATGTTGCGGGCGCACAGGGTGAACGCTAGCAACTCGTCGACATGAAAGTATGCAGTGGCGCCGCAGCAGTTCCAGTCCTCCAATTCCTTGAGTTCAACGCCCAGAGCTCGAGTTGTCTCGATTGCCGAAACGTGATAGCTGTGCGCCATCTTCTCGAGTGAGCAGCCTGGGAAATAGGCGTAGGTCTTCATTGCTTGTTACTTGTCGCCGACGGGTATGATGTGGCGGATCATTCGCTTGAAATTATCGAGCCGCTTAATGCGAGCCGGGACCATCGGCAGGCGGCCTTTGAGCATCAGAGAAGTGGCGGTCCGGGCTTCCAGGATCATTTCTGGGAGGCCGTATGTAAACAGGTACGTCGTTGCCAGTACAGGTTCGTAGGACCTGCCCGTGCGCATGATCATCTTGACGAAAGTCTCTGAGAACGTGGGACCGATCAGGCCTTTTTGGGTTTGTGTTTTCCAAACGGTGTAACGTTTGAGACCGTACATCAATTCGGCTATGTCGATGCCGCGAGGACATCTGACGGTGCACTGGTAACAGGAGGCGCAATACCAAAAAGTGTTGGCCTTCAGAACTCTGTCTTTGAAACCAGCCCGGATCAGGGCGATGATCCGCCGCGGCGAATTGTCCATGAACCCGCCAGAGGCCACCGGGCACGTGGCCGAGCAGGTGCCGCACTGGATGCACGTGTTGAGAGGGTTGCCCTTCGAGGCATACAGCAGATTGCTTATCTCCTCGACGAAAGAGAGCTTGTTGTCAGGAGGCGCGGTCGCGGCGGTCTCAGCAGTGGCAGTGTTCATTTGGTCTGAGCCTTTCGGGCTTTGGCGGTCTTTAGGAGATTCTCGACTTTCTCCAGCAGCAGCTTTGGCTCTACGGGCTTTTCGACGAGCTCGTCCACAGCCACGAAGTGCGGGTGGACTGCCTGGCCGGGAAACAGGAATGCCATCTGCTCGCGTATGCCAGTGATAATCAGAACAGGCAGATTGCGCAGCGTCGGGTCTTTGCCAATCTTGCGGGCGATCATTATTCCCTCGGCCCCTCGGCCCATCATGACATCCAAAAGCAACAAGTCGTATGCCTTGGTCTTAAGTGCCTGCAAGCCGTCCTTTGGGTTGTAGGCGGTTTCAGCCTCGTACCCGGCCTTGACAAGGATAACCTTGATGCCCTCAACAAAGTCGGGGTCGTCATCGATAATCAGTAGTCGTTTTGCTTCGCTCATTCTGGTCCTCACATTCGAGTGTTGCTGCGTTTTTCAGCCCCCCGAAGGCGTGGCGGGCAACCTAACCATGAAGGTCGAGCCCTTGCCAGCTTCGCTCTCGACAGCGATTGAACCGCCATGCACTTCTACAATCCGGCGGCTGATCGCCAGTCCCAGTCCAGAACCGCTGACGCCTTCAGGCTGCGCACGGCCTCGCGCAAAATCCTGGAACAGGAGGGGCAAGTCCTCTTTGGCAATCCCCACACCCGTGTCCGACACGGAAACAGCCACCTGCGCGTCCTCGGACTGAATATGCACCGATACACTGCTGTTTGGGAAGGAGTACTTCACGGCGTTTCCAAGGAGGTTCACTAGCACCTCAGTGAGACTCCCTTCGTCGCCCTGGACCATGGGGAGCGGTTCAGCCAGTGTGGTTTTGACCTCTATGGCTTTGCGGGCGGCGTGGGGCTGGACAGTTTCGATCGCCTTAACCAGCAGAGTAGCAAGTGAAACCGGTTTGAAAGTCTCCTTTAGCCTGTTGATGTCCACCGAGAAAATGCGCAGCCACGAGTGTATGAGCTTGAGCAAGTCATCCAGCCGGCCCTTGAGACGCGCAAACCGCTG
>JAXDCU010000565.1:0-3865 GCA_034677645.1 Verrucomicrobiia bacterium | reverse complement strand
GACCACATTGCGGGTCTCCACGTCGACCGGCAACTGTCATCCTAGCTACTTCATGCTGGTGCCCGCCGCTGGCATCAATGTGTCCGCCACACGGTCCGGCGCGGATGTGATCGTCTCATTCCCGACGCAGGTCGGATGGCTCTACCGCGTGTTCTATCGAGACGAGCTAGGCAGTGGTTACTGGATGCCTCTGGCTACGGTTGTAGGGGATGGCGCGACTGGCGTCGTCACCGATCCCGCGATCGGGACGAGGTTTTACAGAGTCGTCGCTCCGTAGCCTGCGCAAATCCAGTGGGATAGCAGTGAGGAACGCTATTTGCCCAGGTTGACATACAACTTTACGTTCGCGGTCGAGGCGCCAATGCACGCGATATCCGGCTTGCCATCGCCATCGAAATCTTCGATGACACAATCCGCGGCGGCGACGCCGCCGTCGTCCAACACGGTCTTCCGCCATTGCTCGCCCTTCGCGTCGAGGGCTCTGTAGATGGAGAGCTGGCAGCCCTTGCCGCGAAATCCTGAGACGATTTCATCCCGGCCGTCCGCGTCGAGATCGCCCACCGCCAGAGCGTGGCCGTTCTCCATCCTGTCCTCTATCACGACGCGTTGCCATTGCCCGCTTTGAGCCAGGTAGACGACCACCTGGTTCCCGTGCCACGGCTCGATTGCGACAAGAACTTGCATCTTGTCTAGACGCCCCAGACGCACTTCGCTGCTGCCACACAGTGGCCAAGGGCGCGGGTCGCCCTTCGAGATTAGCCTCGCTGTCCATTTGCCTTCGGCGAAATCGAACCGGTGGAGTCCCGCGTAACTGGCCGTGATCAACTGCTGCCGCGCGCTGTCGTCCATGTTTACCGGGCTGATCGCGTGCAGGACGCCGCGCGGTTCCGTGGAGATCGTTACCCGTTGCCACTGGCCTGGTCGGTAGAGATAGACCGGCACCGGATCGCCCTCCAGCGGCGGATATCTATGTCCAACCAATGGCCCCAGGAGCAGCACGTGCTTTCCGTTGCCCTCCGGGTCGACCCAGCGCACCCGGTGCGCCGTCGGCACGCGGTCGATTTCCCGTGGCACCCATGGTTGGCGAACATCGTCGCCGTGCGTGAGCAGCGCCACGTTGCCGACGCTCTGTTCGGGGCGTGACTCGAACCGGTACGCGAGAACAACCTCGGGAATTCCATCCTGATCGATATCACAACAAGCGGCGTTCAAGGGTCGCGGAACGTCGGCGGCCAGAACATGCCTTTCCCATGTTGGATTCTCAAACCAGGCGATCTCCGTGGCCTGTTCGTCAACGGCGATCAAGTCCTTCCGCGCGTCTCTATTCAAGTCCGCGGCGACCAATTGGTAGCCGTATTTCACCGTTTTGCTGATGACTTGTTCGCGGAATCGCGGTGGGCCATCGGCCAGAAGATCGCCGCTAGCCAACAACGACGTGAGCAAAGCCCAAGCCGCGCACCAACATAATCGAATCAGAATACTCGATTTGAGAACTATGCCAATAATTGACGGAGGTTTCATATGCCGATTCACGGTTGTCTGACTATGATCGAGGATGCAGGTCCGGTAAAAGAGCGCTTTCCAGGGAGCCCAGGTTCACTTCCCTGTTTTGCTTGCCAAAGCTGACGAGGAAAGTGGTTCGCTCGGGCCTCAAATTCCACAAGAGCGCCGAATGCGCGCCAGGATACCACGCCAGAACGGCTGGCTGGTCGTTCTCCACGACTGGCACTCCCCGCAGAACCGGGCGAATGCTCTGCTTGAAGGCAAACACTGCATCCAGGGTTTCTTCGCGGAAGCTGATCGCTCCAGCGTCACCTCGATCGCTCGGTCGACTCAAAAACCGCGTGCCCGGTGAAGCCAGTCTGCCTTCAGCCACCGCGGCGACATCCGCGTCTGACAAAAACGTCCAGCCGTCCTTGGCGGGCGAATGAGTAACCTCGAATGGAACGCCTGCCGCCAGAAAGAGGCTGAAAGGGCGGTCGTCTCCGACGAGGCGGCTGGCTTCGCCCCAGTAATGCTTGAATGGTCCGCGTGGTTTGTGGCCAGCCAACCGCGAATGGAAGCCAGCTTGACGCTTCATCTCCGGCGCAAGCGTGGGCCAGTGCGTCGCGGGAAAAGACGTGACACCGCTCATGAACATGGTGTGTCGGATGTCGGCCAGTGTGGATATGACGAGCTTGGCCGCCAGGTTCCGCGCGGAAAGCTCGTCGGCCGGATAGGCCGTGCTTTCGCTCCAGGCGGATTCGGGCTCAACGAAGCGGCGGTGAAACAGAGCGCTGAACAGTTCATCCGTCTTCCCCTTCACAGGGTCGAACGATCGATCGTCGAACATCAGCTCGCCAACTCGGAGTGGCGCGCGACGGTAGTCCTTCAATCGGATGCCTGCTTTCTCCGCTCCCATGTACATCACCATGATCCCCAGATCGCCCGTTACCTCGCTCCGCTGAGCTCGAAACGAGGCCGTGAGATCGTCGCATGCGAACTCCGTCCACTCCCGGAGCAGACGCGTCAAACGACGCGATCGCACATCGTCGAGCAGTTCGAGCCAGTGGCTGTCGGATAGACCGGCTCGGCGCAGAAACCGCGCGCGATGTTCATCGCAAAAACAGCCACCAATTACACCTGGCCCGCGGGCGAGGCGAAAATCGTCGTCAAGAAAGAAACTGGAGAAACCCGCGCGTCGAAGATTGCGCAACGCCGCTTTGTTCTCTTGCGTCGCAGGCGAGTGCAATGAAGTGCCAGCGTATGTACTCCCATCCGCGCCGTGTGCGATCCGCCAGTGAGTAGGGGGCGTTAGTGGGAAATCCTTGTCGCGGGAGCCCAGGGAATCACCCGGGTGTCCCAGTGGCACGTTGACGATTCTGGCGTCGAGTCCGGCGCGGCGCAGCGATTCCCGCGCGCGAATCAACGTATCCACTGGCCATGGCCAGTGGCCGTAGAAAAAACCTGCAAGCCACACGCAGGAAATCCCGGAGCGCTTCAGGAGCGCGATCAAATCCTGGTCGTCCAGAACAGTCCGCGGATTGAGACACAAGTGATACTCGCGGTTTCTGGCTGGCCCAGCCCAGACTTGCCATGGCGGAAATGCGCCCCCCATTGTCGCCAGAGTCGTGAGCTGAACATAACGGCGACGCGTCATGCGGCCTGGGCCAGATGTGGCCGCGTTAGGCTCAGATAGAAGCGAGCGTTCCAAGAACTGTCGCCGTTCCGGGCAGGGCGAAGCGCCCGCCAAGCTGCTAACACCCCTCGCGCCATGCCCGGTCCGGCTCCACGGGACTGTTACCCTGTTCATGATTAGCGCTCCACGATTGGCCGAGTCTGGAGCCACTTGAGATTGAACGCGTAGTGGTTCCAACTGCTGATTAGGTGGATGACACCGTTGCGTGCTTGGGTGACGGCGAAGTAACCGCGCGGTTCGCCCTGGACTGAACTCATGTCGAAACTGTTGCCCGCTTGCTCGCCGTTGGTCGTGGGGGTTCGCAGTGGCGGCCCATTGTCACTGAGCGCCCGGAAGTCGGTCCAGGTTTCGCCTTCGTCGTACGAGAGCGCGAGGAAGAAACCGCGCACCGTGTGCTGCCTGCCCATAGCGTCCGTAACGGTCACGGGCACACCTGGTCTGCCTGCTCCGCCGCTATTGGCGAAGGAGCCGAACAGCAACGGCCCTTCCCGTAGCCGCATCAGGACAAGACGCTGCCCGCCGCTCAGAGGCGGGAACGGGCTGGGACTGTAATGCCAGGTCTTGCCGAAGTCGGCCGAAATACTGCGCGGCATCCGGCCCTCGATGGAATCGCCCCGGCCAAAGGCGAGAAGACGTCCGTCCTTTAACTGTACCGCGGCGGCGTGAATACCGGCGATGGTCCCGCCC
>JAXDCU010000564.1:0-6449 GCA_034677645.1 Verrucomicrobiia bacterium | reverse complement strand
GGGACGCCGTCAACGTCCGGGGCTCCGGGCTGCATCAGCTCGATCGCCTCGTTGTCATTGGCGAGCCTGCCATTCCACGGACCCACAATGCGCGTGCTGTCGTCGAGGCCGTACTGGTCCAAGAACGCCGTCATCGCCGCCGCGTTGTTCATCGGATCGAAACCGACGACGAGCAGGTAGTCGCCGGGCTGGACGATGGTGCCCTCCGGGACTTCGAAATCGACGGCATCGCGCAGTCGCCACCCGCTTGCGCCGTCGGAAAGCAACACGGGCGCCGTCGTGATGTTGCGCAATTCGATGAACTCGTCGCGGGTGTTGTCGTCGGCCGACAGGTGTGGTGGGTAGAACATTATTTCGGTGATCACCACCGGACCGACTCGCGGGCCAGCGTTAGCCATGCCGGCGCCAGTGCGGAACTCGGTCGTGTCTCCGGGGTCATCCGCGCCGAAGGATCGCGCGCTCATGGCAACGAAATGTTCACGCCGATCGCTTGTGACATGACGCCCGAAGGAGACGCCGTTGGCGGCGGCGCCGAAGTCGACCTTGGCGCGCCAGCCGGTGAAAGTGCTGTTGGTGTAAGCGCTGAGCACGACCTGGTCGCCGCGCGAACTGAGCGCAAAGGGTACGGCGGCGGTCTCGTGGTTTGTGAACGCGATTTCGTAAACAACCGCAAAGCCGTGTGGGGGGACTATCGTGGGGGCGGGGATTTGATACTTCTCGATTGTCCATTCGTCGTCACTCAACCACCAGCCACCGATATCAACGGGTTGGTCGGTGAGATTGTGCAGCTCGATGGCGTCTTCGAGCGGTTCGTCGGTGTGGGTGAGGACTTCGTTGATGATCACGTTTGTCAAGCCGCGCCAGTTTGACTGGCCAGGGGACTCAGTACCGGGGAAGGAGACGATGTGGGTTGCGCCGTCGGCGAACCGGCCTTCGGAGACACCTTCCTGTTGAAGCCCAAAGACCACGGAATCGATTGGGGAGCCGTCCGTGGCGAAAAGACCAAGCGCCTCGCCAGCGGCACGCAAGGCGAAATTGACGTGGTTGGCTCCCGCCCCCGTGTTACCGTCGGCAGCGAACCTCTGCCAGCCACGAGCACTTCCGCCCACGAACGAGAGGGCGGGAATCTGGTAGCGCGTTCGGTTGTTGAGGTCGTCGGTGAGGTAAAGACCGCCCAACGGCACCGGCTGCGGTTCCGGGCTGTAGATTTCAAACCAATCGTCGTCGCCGGCAACCGGATTTGCCATCCACTCGTTGACCCGCAGATTCCGCGGATCGCCCAAGGACGACACAGCCAGATTAGCGGTGGTGATCGTGGGTCTGCAGAGGACCCAGTTAGTGGTTCCGTCAGGGACGCAGCCCACCGATAGATCGGTGGCTTGAAGTCCATATGTCACCGCGCTCAGGAGACCGCCGAGGTTAGCTTGGGAGTCGAACAAGTAGACGCCGCCGCCGCTCGCATTGAGCCCAAAACCCGTGTTGTTCGTCGAGGCCGGCTCATTCCCATCACAGAGCACGCGCAGATAGCCGTGCGGGTCAATTCGCGCACCTTCAGGAAACACCCAGCGGCGCGGCTGCTCAGGGTGGTCGGAGAGACTCAGATCGCTCAGATCAACCTGACCGGCGGACCTGTTGTAGAGTTCCACCCAGTCGGGCGCCGCGCCGTTTGGTTCGATGACGCTTGCGTTGGCGGCCAAGATTTCGTTTAGGAAAACCGCGCCCGCTGCGGCGGCATTGGTGACCACGAGAGCGTCGAGCTGAATTCCGAAAACTACGTCGGAGCTGGTGGCGCCGTATTGATGAACTTCCACAGCCAACACGTTTGTGCCCGGGCGCAGTGCGTCCGCCGACATCGCAATCGGCCCCACCAACACGGCGTCGTCCACGGAAGCGCTTGCCTGAGTCGTGTAGGTGACATCGTCAGGCGGCATGTTCACGCGCAGGATTTCCGCCCCATTGAGGTAGAAAACCGCGCCATCGTCGACGATGTGTGAAATCTGGAGGCCGATGGTGTTGCCGTTGGTTGGGGAGACAAACTCGTTGCGGAAGTAGTAGGATGTAATACGTCCAGACGCGTTCGTGAGAGAGAGGACGGTATTGATCGGTTCAGGCAGACAGTCGCAATCTTCCAGCGCCAGCAAACCGTGCCCTGAAGCCCATGCGGAGTGGTCGTAGTCCGACTCCCTCCAGGCCGTGCCGAGGTTGGCGCCGGATTGATCGTAGCGCCATTGGTCAGATGGTTGGAACAGAGGCACGACGAGTTTTGGCAAAGTGGGAGTGACCGCCGGATTAGGCGCGCCTGGCGTCGGTTGATCAAAGTGGACGATGGCGCTGGCGCCGTTTGGACTGCGGCCCTGTGAAACGTTCGGCCACTGCGCCGCGTATATCACCTGGTCGATGCACGTCAAATCCGGCAAGTAGAGCCCAATTGCGCCCTGGTCACCGCTCAGGCGGAAGTCCAAATGATCCGCGCCCTTGTCTATGTCTTCGTCAGCGAAGAAGCGGAGATAGCCATGGCCGGCTATGTAACTGAGGGGAGAGATGGCGTGGCGGTCTTGCCAACCGAGTATTTCGTCGCTCAGGAACAAGCCTCCCAGACTGACAGGAGAGGCGTCGGTGTTGTACAGCTCGATGAAGTCGTTGTTGAAAGGCGTGCTGCCGAGCGCGAGCCACTCGTTCAAGCAAAGGCGCGCAGGGTCACCGACGGCAGCGGGCCGGTTAGGCGCGCCGAACGTCGGCAGCGTCAACGCCCAGGCGCCGTCCGTGAGCCGCCCGATCGAGAAGTCCGTGAGTTGCGGACCGAAGCTCACGGAATCGAGCAGCGCGCCTCCGCGCTCGGGGGCGTCGAAGAGGTAAACCGATTCGCCTTCCCGTGCCAGGTTGAATCCGAGATGGTAACCAGGCGTTCCATCCGGATCGTTTGCGTACACCACGATGTATTCGCCGGGCCCAATAATCGCGCCCGACGGGAAGATGAACTTATCCGGCTCGCTCGCGTCGTCCGTGAGACGCACGCCGGCCAGAGACACAATCGTGTTGCCGGCGTTGTGCAGCTCGATCAGGTCCGGGGTGGTGGCCAGGTGATCAACAACGCCGCCGTTGCTTGCGAGGATTTCGTTCAGCCTCAGAAGTGAGGCTGTGGGGTCAACGATCCACGTGCGCGACACGGTAACAGCCGCGTCGGGTCCGAAGACTGGGTCGTCTTGGTAGTAACCGGCGTCGTTGCGGCCCACGGCTTCGACATAATGCGGACCGATCGTGAGGTTGGTGAGGTTTATCGGCTCGCCGAGCGGAGTTTCCGCGCTCCACAGGCCAGCATCCAAGCGCCACCGGTAGTGAGTAAAACCGGCGCCTTGGGGCCACCGCGCGGCGGTAATCTCGCCGCCGGCACGGTTGACACCCACTGTCAGTGTGGCGGTGGTCTCCGCCGTGGGGCTCGATGGTTCGCCGGAGATGGACAGGCCTTTTGACGAGGAGCGAGTTCGAGCCACGGCGCCGATGTCGCGGCCGTTTGGGCCTGCGCCGACAGCGGGCGAGCCCGTGCGCGGGGAGAACCATTCCCACATCACCTGAGCCTCGGCCCACGACGCGAGATTGGTCGTCTCCGACAGTTGCGGGATGTAGTTCAAGAGCGGGTCCGCGTCCGAGTTGTTTCCTCCGGGCCCGTTCCATGCCATCTGGACCAGGTTGTTCGTGAAAGTCACAACGGCGTTGATCCACTCGCGCGTGAGGTTCTCGATCTGATAGAGAATGTTCCCCTCGAGATACGCGCCAGCGCCTTCGCTCATGTTATTGTCCGCAAGGCACAGCACCGCGCCCGTCGTGTCCTGACCGCCGGCGTGGCTTTGGCGGACGAGCGTGTTATTGATGAAGGTGAAGTAGTTGCCCTGTTTGACCAAAGCCAGATGATCGCAGTCGTAGGCGATGTTGCCGACGATTGTGAGGTCGGAGGACTGGCCGGTATCGCTTCCGGCGCTGATTGCGCTGGCGGTGTCAGGCGAACCGTTCTTGTGCACGTGCATGAAGATGTTGCCTTCGATCCAAGCGTCCGTGTTGTCGAGGTCGAGATTGTCATCACCGCTGCCCACGAACACATTGTTGATGAACTGCACAATCGGGCCCGGTCGGTGGCCGCCGCTGAAATCGATGGTGTCGCTGTAACCCGTCACCGCGCCGAAGAAGTTGCGCAGGAAAATCCCGCGCCCACCGAGCTTGATGCCGCCCGTGCCATGGACAGGCTCGAATGCGGCCGTGGTTCGGGGGAAGACGCAGTCCTGGACAACGAATGAGGATCGGTCCAGGGAAACGCACTGGACGGCGGTGTTGCCGAAGCTGACGTGGTCCAGGAAGACCGTGCCATCGACGGAGCGAACGGCGGTGTCGCTGTTGAACTCGAAATGGGCGTAAGCAATGCGCGTCTCCGGCGAGGCGGGCCCGCCCTCGATCTCGATGCCGCCCCACGTGACTGAACTGCCCGGCATTCTGGTGAACCGAATTTGCGCGGTCGGAGTCCCCACGGCGATCAGGGCGCCGCCGTTGTCTACAACTAGATCAACGCCGGAACCGAGATAGACGGTCGTGCCGGGCTGGATTGTGAGCGTGGCGCCCGTCCTGACCGTCAGGTCTGCCGTGACCTGATACGGGCCGTTGGCCGCGCTCCAAACCGTGTCGGTTTGAATCGCGCCGGAGACGTTCTGGACCGAGCCGTCTTCGTACCAGACGTCCACTGTGGCATTGGCGAAGGCTACATCATTGTCGTCGAGCGACTGCACAAGCACGCGGTTGATACCCGGCTGGAGTGTTATCGTATTGGTCCAGAGTCCTTGCCATGCGGTCCACGTGGCGGGGATGCCGTTCGCCAACACGCGGCGGGTATCGATGATGTTGGCCTGGCCGTTGAAGGTGACGTTGGGACTTGCCGTGCGGAGATAACCGTTCTGTGTGACGAGGGTGGTGGCGACAGTCAAGTTGGTTGGAATCTGAGTCAGCACGTAGGCGCGGCGATTGGCCATGAAAGCCTTCATGTCGGCGATTGTGTTCGCGGTCACCCAGCCGCCCAACACCTCGTCCATTAGCGGTTCGACGCAGGCGGCGCTGAACGTGGTCTCCAGATGTTGCTTCCACAGACGAAAGTAGATGGGCGCAAACTCGGGATGGCGCATGAACCGCGCGAGGAAATTAGCCCGCTGGGCAGGGTCGGTAGACCGTGGCGAATCGACCATGCACCAGATGGAGCGCGTGGCGCTTCCGGACGTGTCGCCCTGCCCAAAAACAGTGTCCAGATCGTGCGCAATGAGGCGGAACCTAGGGTCCGCCAGCCCGCGATACATCGCGTAGTCGTCGCCCACGCCGTTGCACAGCGAAGTTTCCCGGTAGTCCATGAAGTTGCATACGACGAAATAGAGCAACCATTCCTCCACGTTGGCGATGGCGCGCACGGAGCACGCGTAGTCCGCGTCTGGAGTATTCGGCGAGAGGGCGCTGGCGAGTTGGAAGAGATCGGTCCAGTCGTTTTGCGAGCGGTTGGAGTTTTTGTAGTAGCCGAGGCCGGTCTCGCCCTGATAAGTCGCGGCGTTTGTGCCGTGGTAATCGAGGTTGGCGTTCCATGGATACTTCGATCCGCGATACAGATTGCCGGCCGGGTCAAGCGGGAAATGGTTGGCGATCCAGTCCTCGTTCATCGGCTCCAGAAGCGCGTAGCAGCCGAAGCTTATCCCGCCGCCCAGGTTCTGACCGTTGACGCGAAGCTGAATCACACGCGTGTCCGCGCACGGCAGACCAGCTTGCTGAGCCAGAACGCTTCCCGCCACCAGCGCGTGAACGTACCGCCCATTCAGATTCAACTCCGTCATGTCATTCCACGGGTTGTCGCCGGCCAGATTGAGTCGGTAGTTCCTGGGCGTTTCGTCGCGGCTCCCCTCGCCGCGAAGCCGGAGTCCGCCACGGTAGCGCACCTTGGTTCCATCGCCATCGGAGGTAACGAGCGTGGCGTTCATCTCGGCGTCGCTGTCGATGTCTATGCCAACGAGCTGGAGCCGCTCGGTCTCGGTCATGATGACGCGGAAGAAAGGCATGTCGGCGGTGGGCGGGGTGTCATCGACCTGGTAGATGGCATTGGCCAATTGCGCGAAGGTGTTGTTTGTCTCCCATGTAGCAGCTGGCCATGTGCGAACCTGGCTCGCTCCGTCAGTGGCCTGGACGAAGAACTCGATCACGGTTTTGTTGGCCTGCGGCGCAAGGACGGCCGCATAAAGACCGTCGTTGGGAGCGCCGTCGTGTTTTGTGCCGTCGTCAGTCATGGGTAGCGCGGTGAATGCGGGCGGCGAGCCTCCGTGGTTGGTGCTGTGGTCTCGATAGTAGAGCGTCACGTCACGCACGTCGCCCGATTCGTCATTCACCCGCGCGCTGACAGTGACCGACTCGCTCGAGCGCGGCACGGGCGGGAAATG
>JAXDCU010000563.1:0-9655 GCA_034677645.1 Verrucomicrobiia bacterium | reverse complement strand
ACCCCCGCGAGTCGAAAACCTAACAGCGCCATATCCTTGACCAAACTCTTGTGCATATGCATCGGAGTTTGGCGGCCCACTGGTCGCGCGCTTTCGGCGAATGTGTGGTTCATGGGGCCACAATCTTGAGGGCGATGTCCGTGTCGAACCGGGGCACATCGAGCCGAGCGCGACCGCCGCTGTGATGGAACCGCTGTTCGCTAGCGGTCTTGCCGGTCAAAGTGCTAATCCATGTCGCGATGTACTCACCGCGAGGCAGATCGATCTGAATTGGTTTAAGCGGTTCGCCAGCGGCTCCGCGGGAGAAGAACACGGCGTACGCATTCCCAGCGTCGACCAACCCACGCGCGGCACACCCTGACGGCAGACCTTGGATATCCAGAGCGCCCGGCCGCAGTCGGAGGAAATCGAATCCATTGATGAAATCGCGCAGGATGTGGAACTGGCGGCGCAATTCGCGATTGCCGCCGCCCGGTTGTTTAGCCGGGTAAACGTAGGTGCCGTCCTCGTGGCCGACAGCGAACGAGTAGTCGAGGTGGTTGAACAAACCGCCACCAGCGAGGATGAAGCCCCAGGCCTCGATCCGATATGGGGTGTTGTTTGTGCCGGCGAAGCCTGTCTCATTGTCGCCGATGACCTTGTTCAGGCCGTAGTTCATGGCCACGGCGTCCGGGGGCGAGGCGTAGTGGAAGTTAAATATGGAGATATCGCGATGGGGGCGCTCGACCTTGGCGCGTTTGTTGGCTATGTTTTGCGATATCAAGTGGCGATTGGGCAGACTTCGCTCGGCGTCGACTATCACGTCGGCAATGCGACGCTGCCACTCGATGGTGACGCCACCGAAGTACGGTTCGTTGCAGATTTCGTAGTAGAGGTTGTCGAAGCTGTTCAGCTCGGAGACGATTTTGCGAACCATCGCTTCCTGGACAGCGAGAAGCCCGCCGTGCCTGTCAAGCGTGTAAACGTTGGTCCGGGCAACCGCGCCCACGCCATTGACATTGTTCGCGGCGTTCATCGGGCTCAGACGCCACTGGCTCTCATCGTAGAACGGGCAGAACAAGTTCATCTCGACAACAACGCCGTGCCTGGCGGCAACCGCGAGAAGATCCCTCAGGCGCCGGAAGTAGCCGTCATCCCAGCGGTTCAGGTTGAATTTATTGCCGCCGCCGCCGTAGCCGGGCGCGCCGTCGCGCGCCCACGGGCAAATTAAGTTGCCTTGAGCAGGGGCCAGCGTGTTGCGGCTGATGTTGAACGAACCGTCGTGTTCGCAATAGGCGCCGCTGAAAGTCCTGGTCAGGTTCAACCCGTCTTGGGCGAGGGTGTCCAGGTAGCGCCGGAAATTGAAATCCAAGTTGAGCACGGCGCCGTAGTGTTCACCGGAGGTGATCAACACGGTGGGCTGGCCACGGAAGATGAAGTAATGCGGGTTGTCCGGGTGTAGTGCCAGCGGCGCCGCCGCGTCGGCGACCAATGTCGGAACCATCAGGCCGAGAACGGTTCGCCACGCACTCAGACGCGCGTCGCGGCGAGGCTTGGATTTGGTCATGCGCCATCGAACCGGCGAGCCACCAGACAGGCATTGTGGCCGCCGAATCCGAATGAGTTGTTGATCACGGCGGCGACTCGGCATTCCCGTGCATTGTTTGGGACATAGTCCAGGTCGCATTCCGGGTCGGGGTTTTCGAGGTTGATAGTGGGAGGAGCGATGCCGGTCTCGATGACTTTGAAACAAACCGCCGTTTCGACGGCGCCAGCGGCGCCGAGCATATGACCCGTGGCGCCCTTGGTCGAACTGACGGCGAGTTGGCGGGTGTGCGGGCCAAAGACAGTCTTGATGGCCTGGGTTTCGCAGATGTCGCCGTGCCAAGTGGCCGTGCCATGTGCGTTGATATAGCCGATCGCCTCCGGCGGCAGACCTGCGCTACGGAGAGCCATGCGCATGCAACGAGCTGCTCCCTCGCCTTGTGGTGACGGGGCGCTCACGTGGTGAGCGTCGGCTGTGTTGCCGTAGCCCGCGATCTCGCCGTAGATTCGAGCACCGCGGGCTCTCGCGTGGTCGAGTTCTTCAAGGACAAGCACGCCCGCGCCCTCGCCCATGACGAATCCGTCGCGTTGAGCGTCGAAGGGGCGGGAAGCGCGTTTTGGCTCGAGGTTGCGCGTGCTCATCGCCTTCATGGCGCAAAAACCGCCTATACCCAGCGGAGTTATTGTGGCTTCGCTGCCGCCCGCGAACATGACGTGCGCGTCGCCCATTTTGATGGTGCGCCAAGCTTCGCCGATTGCGTGGGATGAAGTGGCGCAAGCCGAGCATGTGGCGAGATTGGGGCCTCGCAACCGGTGATACATCGAGAAAAGACCAGACCCCATGTTCAGAATCAGCATCGTGATCATGAACGGTGAGAGGCGTCCTGGGCCTCGACTTAGCAGCACTTTGTGCTGTTCCTCAGTGGTCGACAGGCCGCCAATGCCAGACCCAATGAAAACGCCGATCATGTCTCGGTCGCATCGATCGAGGTCCAGGCCCGAGTCGCGCAAGGCCTGTGTCGCCGCCGCGATGGCGAACTTGCTGTAGCGATCCGTGCGCCGTTCGTCCTTTGGCGAAGGGAAGGCGGGCAGCGGATTGAACTGACGGACTTCGGCCGCGATCTGGCAGTCGAACGCGGAAGCGTCAAACAGCGAAATGCGGTCCACGCCGCACTGTCCGGAAACGAGGTTTGTCCAGAAGCTATCGATGCTCTCGCCCAGCGGCGTCACCACGCCAAGGCCAGTGACAACCACGCGACGGTCTGTCCAGTTTGTCGGCATAAACCGAAAGGGCAGCGCGCCGGCGTCTCAGCGGCGGCTGCCCTGAAAGTCCACAATCCGCTTACTTCTGAATGTCCTCGATATACTTGATGACATCGCCGACGGTCTGGAGTTTCTCGGCTTCATCGTCGGGGATTTCCTGGCCGAACTCTTCTTCGAGGGCCATGACAAGTTCAACAGTGTCGAGCGAATCGGCGCCCAAGTCATCTATGAACTTGGCCTCGGGCGTGACCTGATCGGTCTTCACTCCCAACTGTTCGACAATGATATCTTTTACTCGTTGCTCGACTGATTTCTCAGTAGACATGCTCTGCTCCGGTTTCTTTTTGGCTGTGTCTATGCGACGCACTTGGATGCGTCAAGCCCTGATTGTCGTGTTTTAGCACTGGTGTTCGTCGATCACATGGCCATGCCGCCGTCCACGGTCAGCACATGGCCGGTGATGTAACGCCCGCCCGGCCCGGCCAGAAAAAGCGCCGCTGCCGCGATATCTTCTGGCCTGCCAAAACAACCCAGCGGTATGCGCCGCGCCAACTCCACTCGCGTCGCCTCATCAAGACGGGCTGTCATGTCGGTCTCGATAAACCCAGGCGCCAAGGCATTGACTGTTACGCCGCGAGAGGCCAGTTCACGGGCAAGCGACTTTGTGAAACCAACTAGCCCCGCCTTGCTCGCGGCGTAGTTGCATTGGCCCGCATTGCCCATCAGTCCGGCAATCGAAGCCACGTTGATGATCCTGCCCGATCGCTGTTTGACGAACTGCCTGGCAAATGCCTTCGTGAAAAGAAAAACGCCTTTCAGATTCGTTCCCAGAACGGTGTCCCAGTCTTCCTCGCTCATTCTGATAAGGAGCGCGTCACGGTTAACACCAGCGTTGTTGACGAGAACATCCACGCGGCCAGTTTCACCCAGAAGTTGTCCCGCGGCAGTGGCGACTTCGACGGCATTAGCCGCGTCAACAGCTTTTGCCCAGGCGCGCCGCCCTAGCGCCGTCACCTCCGCCGCCACTCTCGCGGCATTCTCCGCCGTGCGCGACACACAGGCCACATCCGCCCCAGCACCCGCGAACGCAAGAGCAATGGCACGGCCGATGCCACGGCCAGCACCCGTGACAACCGCGATCTGATTAGCAAGAGGTTGCACTCGCCAACTGTTCTGGCGTGCCGCGGCCATTGTCAACTCTGGAACTTCGCCACCGCCGATTCGAGACTGGGCACATCTCCAACATGACAGACATCCAGCCCAGGCTGGATACGCTTGAGAAAGCCGGTTAATACCGTGCCCGGCCCCAGCTCGATGAACCTCGTGAATCCTTCCTCCATCAAGTGTCGTATTGACTCTTCCCACCGCACCGAGGCCGTCACCTGTGTAACCAGAGTCTCCGCGATTTCCGCCGGACCGCCGTGCGGTCTGGCCGTGACATTAGCAATAACCGGCACCCGCGGGCGATTGATGTCGCACCTGGCAAGTTCAGCCGCCAGCCGTGGTTGCGCGCTAGCCATCAGTCGAGAATGGTAGGCCCCGGCAACCGCGAGTTGAACAGCCCGCTTCGCGCCCCTGGCCCTGGCCAACTCACAGGCCCGACCTATGGCCTCGAACTGGCCAGAAATCACAATCTGCCCGGGACAGTTGTAGTTTGCGATTTCGACGCCGGTCTCCGCGCAAAGCCCGCGTGCCGCCTGGTCGTCAATCCCGATCAACGCCGCCATCCCGCCCCGGACTGCCTGCGAAGCTTCCTGCATGAAAACACCGCGTTGACGCACCAGCCGCAGCCCGTCGGCAAATCTCAGCGCTCCCGCAGCGGCGAGCGCCGTGAACTCGCCTAGCGACAATCCCGCCGTCGCCTCAAAACACAACGACGGGACTAGCTCGCGCAGTAGCGCAAAGGCCATCCACCCCACAAGGTAAATCCCCGGCTGCGCGTGTTCGGTCCGTATCAGCTCCGCTTCAGGCCCCTCGAAACAGACTCGTCTCAGGTCATAACCGAGCGCCGCGTTTGCTTCCTCCACCAAAGCGCGCGCGGAGGGGAAAGCCCGAGCCAAGTCTCGGCCCATACCGACTGCCTGGGCGCCCTGGCCGGCAAACAACAATGCGGTCTTGCTCATTTCAGTACTTCCCAAATTCGAATGCCGCGTCGAACATGGCGACTATGTTGTCAGGCGGCACGTCAGCCTGGATGTTGTGGACGCTGTTGAACACGTAGCCACCGCCCGGTTTGAACGCTTCGATGTTCCGTCGGACGTCTTCCCGAACTTGTTCCGGCGTGCCCCGCGGCAGCACGTGCTGCGAATCCACGCCACCGCCCCAGAACACAAGGTCGTTCCCATGCCGCGCCTTGAGCTGCGCCGGGTCCATGTCCTTGGCGGAAACCTGGACCGGGTTGAGGATGTCGATGCCGTTGTCGATGAGGTCAGGCAGGTATGTGGGGACCGACCCGCACGAGTGATACCAGATTTTTGCTTGCGTGCGTGATTTGATGTATTGCACAAGGCGTTTGTGGCGCGGCTTGACGATCTCCCTGTAAATGCGTGGTGAGAACAACGGCCCCTTTTGGCCCGCAAGATCGTCGCCGATCATGATCACGTCCACCACATCGCCCACTTCAGTCAAGAACAGCCGGAACCAGTCCAGCCAGAACCGGAGGGTGCGATCGATAATCGTCTCCAACACCTCCGGACATTCGACCATGTCCGTAAAGAGATTCTCGAGTCCGCGCATGTACCAGCAGATTTCATAGACCACGCCCGAAATGCCGCTAATGACCCCATAAGGCGTCTCGCGCTTGAGCGCCAGGGCTCGATCGCGCAGTCCCTCGAACCGACTTGGGTCATCGCCCATGGGAAACGGATAGTCTTTGATTTGCGAGAGCGTCAAGCCAGCCAGAGGCGAATGCGAAATATCGAAGTAGTACGGATGATCGTCCGGCATCGACCAGGTGACGCCAAACTCGTCGGTGAAGTCTTTCCAAACGCGCCCGCCTCGCTCGCGTCGGATCACGTCCCCCTTGAAACTGGCTGCCCCCTGGGCTGAGACATAGCGGGTGTCCACGCGAAATCGCCGCAGCACGGCCTCCGAAGGCTTTGCCAGTTGCTGCACCAGGTCCATGATGACAATTTCCTCCTGGAGCCCGAGACAATCCAGGAGTCTCTGGTATGCGAATTTGTGTATGCCGGTTTGGTTGCCGCCGAGATCGATCGGCACGCGATCTGGCTGGCGGTGGTTCAGCGCCATCAATAGTCGTTCGCGAGAGGTCATTGCCGCGGAAGTTGTAGCGCTTCATGGCCCGCCGTGCACACACTATTCAAACGAATCAGTCCGGCTCCAACCCGAAGTGAGTCGCCGAGCTTTCTTCAAGACCGCAAGCGCAGGGTTGACGATGGCTCCGTGGATCGCAACGAGCACCTTGGGCCAGGTTTCTCCCAATGAAACGACCGGTCACGCCGTAATCGGGACCGGTTCGCAGGGCGGAGGTCATTGCCGCCGCTTTGCACAGGCGAAGGGCTGCGGCTTGGTCGCCGTGTGCGACGTGGATTCGGCGCGGCTTGCACAGAAGGTCAAAGGCCTGCCTGACGAGGAGCAGATCAGAATTCAGGCGCCTGAGCCGGTCGAGAGCATCGTCGAGAACTTTCTGACGGCCGTGCGCGAGAACGATCCAGCCCGGCTGAACTCGCCCATTGACCACTGCGCGGTGGGGGTGAACCTGTGCCACCTGGCGAACATCGGCACGCGCTTGGGCGCGCCAGCCCTCGAATACGAGCCGGCAAAGGAACAGGTCCGGTGTCACGAACTTGATGCCAAGGCCGCCGTGTTGCTCGGCCGAGAGTACCGGAGGGGCTATGAACTGCCTTACCGGGATTGAGAGCGCATACTGTGATTACGTGGCCGTTCTCAAGGAGCTGTCCGCATCATCAGCGGATGTTACCGGACGGGATTGAGCCGCGGGCATCGGTTCACTCAGCAGGTTTGCGCCCCGAGAAGGCGCCGATGAAAACGGATGGACATCCGACGATTGTCCGGTGAGCTGTTCTAATGTGTGCACGAACGTTCCGCGCGACCGGCCGCGAAGGTCGGGACGCCCGATTACCAAACGAGACGCAGATTGTACTTCACACCAGAGATCAGTGCGACGATGATCTTCCCAACTAGACGAAAGTTCACATATGGGTCTCATCGATTATCTTAAAACGCAGTTCCTGGACATTATTCAGTGGCAGGATGATTCGCGCGATACGCTCTCATGGCGATTCCCGGACGAGGACAAGGAAATCAAGCGTGGCGCCCAGCTCATCGTGCGCGAGTCGCAAGTGGCCCAGTTCATCTACCTCGGTCAATTTGGCGACACGTTCGGTCCAGGGAAGCATTCACTCACCACGGACAACATTCCAATTCTCTCCACGCTCAAAGGTTGGAAGTACGGCTTTGAATCGCCGTTCAAGGCGGACGTTTACTTCGTCAACACCCGGTTGTTTACGGGCAACAAATGGGGCACCGCCAATCCAATCATGCTGCGCGACCAGGATTTTGGCATCGTGCGCGCCCGGGCCTACGGCATTTTCGACTTCAAGATCGTGGAAGTGAAAACGTTCCTGAAAGAAGTGGCCGGCACTGATCACCAGTTCCGGCTCGACGAATTCGCCGACACCATGCGCTCCCGTATAGTGAGCGTGTTCACTGACGCGCTCGCATCGGCCAAAGTGCCGGTGCTGGACGTTGCGGCTCGGTACGCGGAACTTGGCGCCGCCCTTCTACCGCTCATCAATCCCGAAGTGATTGCCAAGTACGGACTCGAAATAAGCAGCTTTGTCGTTGAAAACGTGTCGGTGCCGCCGGAAGTGGAACAGGCAATCGACAAGCGCAGCAGCATGGCGGCGATTGGGAACCTGAACGACTACGTAAAATTCCAGATGGCCGAGGCCATGACCAAGGTCGGTGGCGAAGCGGGTGGCATGGCCGGAATGGGGGCGGGCCTTGGCGCCGGCGTGGCCATGGGACAACAAATGATGGCCGCAATGGGCGCCCAAGCCGCGGCTCCAGCCCTCGCTCCCGCGGGCGCCGCGCCGCCAGCGCCTCCCGGCGCGGGCGCACTGCCAGACTTGCTCGGCGTGGCCGATGTCGCCAAAGCGCTTGGAGTGAGCGAGGCGGATGTAGTCGCCGCGCTAGACGGTGGCGAGCTCAAAGGCAAACGAATCGGCTCGACCTGGAGAATAACGCGATCGGCGTTGGACGAGTTCCTCAAGAGCTAAAAGATGGCCGAAGCCACAGCCAAACAGAAGTTTTCCTGCCCGGCATGCGGCGCGGCGGCTGAGTGGAACCCCGCCAAGCAATCGCTTGTCTGCCCGTTCTGCGGCACGACTTCTCCGGCGCAGGTGGAACTGACCGCCTCAGGCGAGCAGGTTATCAAAGAACACGACCTCGTCGCCGCGATCCGTGATATCCCAGACGAAAAGCGTGGCTGGCAGGCGGAGAAGACTTCGGTCAAATGCCAGAGCTGCCAAGCGATCTCGGTGTTTGATCCTGAACGTGTCGGACAGCGTTGCGATTTCTGCGGCTCGGCCGCGCTCGTGCCGTACGAAGAGATAAAGGAGGCATTCCGACCCGAGAGTCTCTTGCCCATCAACGTTAGCGAGTCGCAGGTGCGCGAGAACATCCGGCGCTGGTATGGCAGCCGTTGGTTTGCGCCCAACAAACTCAAACGCGCCGCGCTCACCGACACCGTCAAGGGGCTTTACATTCCTTATTGGACGTTTGACGCGCAGGTCCACGCGGATTGGACCGCCGAGTCCGGATATTACTATTACGTGACCGAAGCGTACCGCGATTCGAACGGAAATACACAGACCCGCCAGGTTCGAAAAGTCCGCTGGGAACCATCGTCTGGCGCGGTTGATCATTTCTTCGACGACGAATTGGTGGCCGCGTCGCGCGGGGTGCAGCCAGACTTGTTGCGCAAAGTCGAACCATTCCCCACCAAAGAGCTCAAGCCCTACAACGCAGGTTTTCTTTCTGGATGGGTTGTTGAACGCTACCAGATCGACCTGGTCAGTGCCGCCAAGCACGCCCGCGAAACAATGGAAAGGCAAATAGAGTCGCTCTGCGCGCGGCAGGTGCCCGGCGACACACACCGTAATCTGAGCGTGCGAACGGACTATGCTGGCCAGACGTTCAAACACGTCCTCGTGCCGGTATGGCTGCTTGCCTATAACTACGGGCCGCGCGCGTTTCAGGTCGTCATCAACGGTTTCACGGGCAAAATCGCCGGCAAGTATCCGAAGAGCTGGGTGAAGATTCTACTCGCCGTGCTGGCCGGCCTGATCGCCATCATCGGTGTCGCAGCCATCGTGGCGGCGACCAATGCCTGAACCTGCCTCTCGCACGATGCCGCAGCTGGCAAACCGCGAGTCGAGCGTGCCGCAGTGATCCACCATCTCGCGAATCGCGGAGACCAGCGGGAGCCGATTGGTCGAGGAGACACTGCTTACGCCCGCTTGCGTCTGCTCCAAATACCAGCCAACAACGCCACGCCGCCAAGGGCTATTCCCCAAGTCGACGGCTCCGGGACAATCGCAAACGAGACACTATTCCAATTCGCGCCGCCGACGGCAGCCGTGCCATTCCCGAAATACACTTCAGCCGGGGCGTATTGGATTATCGGCCAGATATCACTGAGCCGTTCGGTCCCGTCGATGAACAAATCCGCGGTGCCAGCCGTTGGGTCGTACAGCAGGTCATACGTGTGATATCCGCTGCCTCCATTTTCGAGTGTGTAGTAAGAGTATGACACTCGGACCATGGGGTCCCCGTCACTTTGAGCTCCGAGAAACACAAGCCAACGATTTGAGCTTTCATCAAT
>JAXDCU010000562.1:0-3497 GCA_034677645.1 Verrucomicrobiia bacterium | reverse complement strand
AAGACCGCCAGCGCGCCCGCGCCCGGTGTCGGCCCGCGCGCCGCGGCGGGACGCGCCCCGTCCGCTTTCAGTGGCTCCGTTCGTAGTGCCATCCACACGCCGACCAGGAAGAAGAACACGGCGAACCCACCGACCACAAAGAGAATGAGGGGCAGAGCGTCGAGCGTTGCCGGGCCGGTCGTGATCCATACGGCCATGACAACCATTGTCAGCACAACCACCGCAATGACGCCCAACAACGCGCCGCTCAACAGAGCCAGACCGATCGCCGCGAGGTCGATGAGAAACACAACCGGCCACATGAGCCACACTCCGCCTGCCTTGGCCGTCAGCGGCATCATTATCAGCACCAGCGCGGCCGGCGGAAAAACGTGGCCAACCCACAAAGGAGCGCTCAGCGCCCCGCGCGCCCGCAGCACAACGGGGAACACCGTGTGCAGCACTGCAAATCCCAATGATCCGGCCAGGGCCCAGTGGAGCAGTTCCATGTGCAGATGCCTGGTGCTCCAGGTCGCCAGTAGAAGAAACACGATCGACCCGGCAATCACGTGCACGACTTGCACTCGCACGTCTCGCATCGCCACGAACAGAAGACAGAGGTCAGCCCCGAACACGAAGCTGAAAATGACGGCCGGTCGGCCCCCCATCTCCGCAGAACCGAGCAACCACCACGCGAAACCGAACGTGACGGCAGAGAGCGCCATTGCGCTTCCGATCGCCCACCGGCTGACTGGTTGCTTGCGGACTTCGATCACGATGGGGACCAGAAAAAGCAGGTTGAATCCGAGGAAGACCACCAGCGCAATGTTCGCCTTCGCGACGGTGAAGAACTCCCGCGCCCAACCCAACTCGAGTGCGCCAGTGCCGAGCGCGGCGAGGGCGAGCAGGAACTGCCACCTCCGCCGGCGCGCCACCGCGATGAGCCCAAGATCGAGTATGGCCACGTAGCCGAACAAGCCCAGGGGCCGATCAACACCCGTCGACAGCAGCGGTGGCGTGAGGAAGCCGCCCACCAGACCGAGTACGGCGACCACCAACGCGGGCAGTCGCACGGCCAGCAGGAAGGCTGTGACAGTCACCACCGCCATCAACGCGAACGTGGTCGCCATACCAGTGAGCTTATAGTAGGCATGACACGCGAAACTGACCGCGTAGAGAATCACCACCCCGGTCCCGCAAAGAGTCTGCGCCGTGACTTCATAGGCTTTCTGCTTGAGAACAACACCACCGACCAGCAAGCCCACACCGACCAGAAAGCCCACGGCCACCTGCACGTCCGGCGAAATAAGGTTGTTCTCGAAGGCATACTTCACGAAGAACGCCATCGCCAGAAACAGCGCCAGGCCGCCGAGCCAGGCGAATAGCCGCGCGCCCATGAACTGCTCCCATCGAATGCTCTCCAACTGCGTCCACGGCCCCGCCCCACTCGCACCCGTACTTTTGGACTCCGGCTCGCTTGATGCCGCATTGACGGTCTTTGGCGCCGGTGTCGGGAGGCGTGTCGGGATAGTTGAGACAGGTCGAGGCAAAGGCTGACTAACAGGCGGGTATGCGCGCATCCCAGCCTCGACATCTCTCGGCGCTGTAGATCGGGCTATCGCCGCGGGCTCGGCCGCGATGGCTTCCGTCCCCGCCGGCGCTTGCGCGACCGACGGTCCTTTAGCAGCCGCGGCCTCCTGAGCGCCTAACCGCTGCTCGATCGCCCGCGACTGCATCCCCAGAACTTTGACGGCGTGTTCAAGAGCTCCAAGCCTGCTCCGATCAGCGCCGGATCTGACCAGAGCAACGACCGCGACCACGAGCGCAGCCAGAGGCAACACGAGGGCCACAACTACGGCGATGGGGATCAGGTATTCCACGTGGGCACTTCGTGGCTCATCGAGTGACCCGGGTTCTTGGGGATGCTTGCAAGGCCAGGCGCGACACACTCATGAACTCCTTGCGCCCGTGTGTTCGCCCGGAACCTCGATCCGCACTGCACTGCCGGCGACAACGCGATCCGGCATGAGTTCATGCTCCCTACACTACAGCACAGTCCACCTCCCGTCCATTTGAAAAAGTGAGCCGCGAAATGGCGCGCGCCAGTCGGTCGGCTGGAGGGCAGCCGTTGAGCGTTCCGGGGGCAGGGAGCAGATCGCCCGCGAGCGTGGCTGGACACGGCTCGCGTCCAGCTCCCAGATGGAAATCACCTCCGCGGATTCATCTGAACCGAACCGTCGCACAGCAACGTTGTGCCGTGAACGGGACAGCGGGCCAGCACTTCCTGAGGATTTGTCTCGTCGACGTTCTCGCCGGAGCGAACCTGATAGCTGACGTTTGCCGAGCTCAGTTCCCCATAGACTCTGGCTTGCTAGAAAGCCCGAGCCGTGCCATACACAAGCCGAAAGATAAGGAAACACGCGCTTTCCCTCGCGCACACTAGGGTGTAGAAGTTGGGTGCGCATGGATTGCAATGGATCGCCTCCCTCTCGCTTGACCAGAGCCCAATGGCTAGTTTTGACGGCGGCGTTTCTGGGCTGGTTGTTTGACGGCTTCGAATTTGGCCTGTTCCCGATCGTGGCCAGGTCTTCTCTGCTCGACTTGTTGCAGTTGCGTGATCTGCCAGCGCAAGAGGCTGACAAGTTCGTCGGCCCGTGGAACGCGGGGATCAATGCCTGTTTCCTACTAGGCGCGGCATGTGGCGGACTAGTATTCGGCTGGCTTGGGGACCGGATTGGGCGCGTGCGGGCGCTTGCGTTGAGCATTCTGATCTACTCGTTGTTCACGGGACTCAGCTATTTCGCCGGCGCGCCGTGGCAACTTGGGGCTTTGCGGTTCGTGGGGGCGCTCGGCATGGGAGGCGAGTGGTCGCTCGGTGTCGCGCTTGTCATGGAGTGCTGGCCAGAACGGTTTCGCCCGGCATTGGCTGGAGCGATCGGCGCGGCGTCGAATGTTGGTTTTTTGCTCGTAGGCGCCACGGCCAAGTTGAAACACGTCACGGTCGATTCATGGCGCTGGATGTTCCTCGTGGGCGCCTTGCCGGCTCTGCTTGTCTTCTTCATTCTCTTCTTCGTGCCGGAGTCAGAACGCTGGAGAGCCGCGGTCCGCCGCGACGCCAGCAAACCCGTCCGTGAAATCCTCTCGTCGGGACTTGCCAAGACAATGCTGCTGGCAGTCGCGCTTGCGTCGGTGGCGCTGATTGGCACGTGGGGATCGGTGCAGTGGCTGCCACTCTGGGCCGATCAGCTAGCCGGCCGGACAAGCGCCACCGCGAAGGCCGACACGCAAATGACGCTCGCGATCGGAGCGATACTGGGCTGCGTGGTCGCGCCGCTGGTTGGAGCCCGCATCGGTCGGCGGCCAGCATATTTTCTGTTGTGCCTCGCGTCGCTGTTTTTGTGCGGTTACATGTTCCGCTCGATCACGAGCTTTGACCGGACGTTTCGGTTTGTCGGGTTAGCCCTGAGCTTCGCCCCGGCTTCGTTCTAAGGATGGTTACCGCTTTATTTGCCAGAGCA